>PDRU01000047.1 GCA_002748225.1 Spirochaetales bacterium
GGTGAGTGCCAGCAGAATCCAGCTGGCCAGGTTGCTTCCCAGCCGTTTGGCTTTCCGGGCCAGAAGAACTATCAGTCCGGCAAGAACACCTCCCAGCAGTGTAATGGGTATCCCGCCTGGGAGAACCCAGCTGATATTTCCGGAAAGGTATCCAATAATAAACTCCAGTGCTCCGGCTGTTGCCGTTAAAGATACAATAAGGCTGTAGGGCCTCCGGGTAAAAACAAGCGGCAGAATGGCGCACAGCCATGCGGCCACCAGGCAGGAAAGAACAAGCAGCGACCATGTGAGTCTGCCGGAGACAAACCAGTCCACAGACATAACAATAGAGGCCGGAATAAGAAAGCCCAGAGTGGTCAGGGTTTTAGCCAGAGCAATTCTTTCCTCCGTACTTCTGGGGGCAGGTAAAGGTGGGGGGGCGGCCTTGGCCGGCCATGGATTTCCCCCGTTCAGGGGGAGCTGCTGAATGGGGGCTTCACAGAGAGGACACCGGACAATTTCCGGATCAACTTCTACGCCGCATCGGGAACAATAGGGCATGGTTTTACTCCTCAGGGGCCGTTGCTTTCCACTTTTACCGGAATGCCCATACCCACAAGAGTACGGAACACGTAAAGTTCGGTAATAGCCGGCCGGACCAGCCGGCCGAAGTTCATGTAAATATGCTTGTTCCAGCTTATCACTGAAGCCTTCACTTTTTCATCCATTGCCGGAGCGGGGATAAAATCAAAACGCTGAATATAGGGACGGAGGTGTTCCGGCATGCTTACAGCTCCCAGATTGCTCAAACCGCTGGTGTACAGATTTGTACCGTAACGGGCGTAAAGTCCGGGGAGAAACATGTTTTTCACGCCCAAAGGGGCCAGCCGGGCCAGAATATTCTGTTCGGAGCGTAAGTTCCGTCCCATGCGGGCCGCCAGAAAACGGGGACGCATTTCCGTATTCATATAGCAGGAAACGTTTTCCAGTATTTCTTCAAAGCTCCAGTTTCCCAGCCGCGGATCAATTTCCGGCTCTATGCTGACAAAGAAGTTTCTTGTGCTTGCTGTCGGCCAGAACTTGCGGAGATTCACCGGAACGTTAATCCGTATGGGCGCCGTAACACGCCGCCGCATGTCCGGGGGCATGTCCTGCAGCATTTGTTCGAATGAATAGAGCATAACGGCCGTCAGAAAATTATTAATTCCCGTGCCGAACTGCCCGGCCTGTTCTTTTAAGGGTTTCAGGGGAATAATTCCGGTTGTAATACGGTAGCGGCCTTTCTGCTCCAGAGACAGCGGCAGATGAAAAGCCTTGTCGAGTGTGCGCGGCGGCGGCAGAAGCGGGTTTCCGAAGCGTTTGAAAGCATCTTCCGATTCTTCCGGGAGCGCCGCTTCTCCCGGGACGGGCAGTCCCCGGCAGTCCTGACGGGGAACACCCGAAAGGTGCAGGTATTCTGCCAGCAGTGACTGAAGAAAAATGAGGGCTCCTGTACCGTCGGTGAGTACGTGTGAAAATTCCACTGCTATAAGATTCCCGCGGCACCTCACGCGGAAAGGAAATATGCCCCTCCGGAGCAGGGGGTAGTCTGTACAGGGGTATTTGGAGTCTTGTTCAACAAGGGGAAGGCGTGTGGATTTCTTCAGGGAATACCAGAAAACGCCCCGCTTAAGGTGGACCGCGAAAAAGGGAAAGCGGGGCATCAGGTTGTTGAGAGCTGTCTGTATACGTCCGGCGTGCACCGGCGCGGACAGATGAGCCGATAGCCGGAAAACAGTGGTTGTGCGGTTGCCGGATACAGACGGATAGAGTTTTCCTGCGTTGTCCAGACGGTACCATATCGGCATATTGTGAAGATAAACGTCAAAGGGCAGGGATTCAAGTACCGCAGGTGAAGGGAAGGCTCTGGACTTATCCGCTCTAAAGGGATAGGGTCGGTTCATTATGGCCGATGATTCCAGAGGAGTTTTGGCCCGCTTAGGGCTGCTGTATGCCGCCATTTACGGTACGGTGGCCCTGCTCTATCCTTTTTATCCTGTTTATCTTTCTCTCAGAGACCTCAGTCCTTCCCGGATTGGAATTATTCTGGGAGGTTTGGAACTGGCGGCTCTGGCGGCCGCCTTTGTGCTGCCCCGCGCGGCCGACCGCAGCGGCCGTTTCCGCATGGTAATGGCGCTTATGGTTATTACAGCCGCCGGCGGAATTGTTCTGGTTCACAGGGGACGGCTGTTTTCGGAAATTCTGGCGGCTTCCCTTATTTACGGTTTTTTCTTTAGGCCTCTGCCGGCTCTGGCTGACGCGTATTCGGGGCACATTCTCCGCAATCCCTCTGCATATTACGGAAGGGTAAGGGCCGGGGGGACGATCAGCTTTCTTATTGTGTCTCTTTCTTTTCAGTTTTCAGGTATTCTGAATGACGCCCCTCCGCTCCGTTTTACTGCGGTTTTTCTTGCGGCCATGGGCGTTCTGGTCTGTGTTCTGCCCATACTTCCCCGTGTAACATCCGTTTCTCAGGAGCCTGCCGCCGCGGAAAAAGGAGCCTGGAAGAGTATTCCTTCGGGTTATTTCCCCCTTCTTATTCTTATGTTTACAGGGAATATCGGCCTGGCCGTATACAACGCCTTCGGTTCTTTGTACATGGCGCAGGTGTTTTCCCTTTCACAGGTGAGCGGTCTTATGGCCCTGGCTGCCGCGCCTGAAATACCCATTATGCTTTTGAGCGGCCGTATTCTGAATCTGCTTAAACACAGAAAAATGCTGTTTTCCGCCCTTCTGGCATCTGTTGTGCGTCTGCTCATTCTGGCTCTGTTTCCTTTCCGCTGGCCCATAGCGCTTTCACAGCTTACCCATGCCCTGGTATTCGGCTTATTTCTGATTGCCTGTGTGGACTGGATTAACATACGTGTACCGCAGCGCCGCAGAGCTTTGGGCATGGGAATTTTCATGGCGGTCAGCATTGGCGGAGCTCAGCTTGTGGGTTCCGTTCTCGGCGGATGGGTTCTGGAGGCCGGAGGTTTTACCGTGCTCTTTGCCGCCGGAGCTCTCTTCCCGCTGGCGGCTCTGATATGGCTGCTTTCCGATAAGAGAATCGGCAGCACTGACTCCCGGCTACTCGACGGACCCCCGCCGATCCGCTAGTCTGATCCTTCAGGAGATTTTCTATGATTAAACAGCCCCTTCCGGGAGATAATCCCAAAAAAGTTTATCAGGAGAGGCATCTGGACCGTGTGCACCGCTTTCTTCTGGCCGGCGATACAGTCAGGGCTTATCTTGTGCGGGGGAACCGGCTTGTCAGGGAAATGAAGAACAGCCATTCTCTGGGGCCGCTGGAAACCATGCTTTTGGGGCAGTCGGCCCTGGGTGCCCTGCTGATGGCCGCTAATTTGAAAGATGAAGGCCGTATACGGCTTCAGTGGAAATGCGGAGGTCCGGTGGGGTCTCTCAGTGTTGAGGCGGACTCTCACGGTACTGTCCGGGGGTTTCTCGGGAATAATCCTGTTGTTTTGCCTGAAAATGCGGCCCATTCTTCTGTTGATTTTTTCGGCCCCGGGTTTTTAACGGTAACCCGGTTATTCTCCGGTACGGCCGAGCCCCACAACAGTACCGTGGCCCTGCGGCACGGGAAAATAGCCCAGGATCTGACCGCGTGGTACCTGGAGAGCGAGCAGCTGCCTACAGCAATGGCCCTGAGCGTGGTTTTTGACCGGGAAGGCGAACCTTCGGGCGCCGGAGGCCTTTTCCTGCAGGCTCTTCCCGGCGCGCCCGATGAAACTGTTGAGGCTCTGGAAAACTCTCTGGAGCACCTGCCTTCTCTGGGCGAGGCCTTTGCTGCCGGCAGAGATGCCGAGTCGCTGATACTGGATCTGTTCTCGGCTCAGGCGCCCCGTTTTCTTAATTCCACACGGGTGGAGTTCTTCTGTCCATGCGATTCAGGGCTGTTTCAGCGTTATCTGCAGGGGCTTCCGGCCGCTGATAAAAAGGAAATTCGTGAAGAAGGGCCGTTTCCCCTGACCATTACCTGTCAGAACTGCGCCACAGTCTACACATATTCCCGGGAGGAAGTTCAGGACTTCCTTTCCTGACTCCCCCGGAGTTCCGGCAGGAAGTACAGCATGTGAAAACCGGCTGGACAGTATGGATTTCTGCTGGGATAATAGATTTCTGGAGTGCGTGCATTGGACAGTGAAGCTCAGCTGAAAAAATACTGGAGTTCTGTTCTGGGCGAAGGCGGCGGTAAAATGGCCTGGCGCTCAGTGCCGCTGAAGCCGGGAGAAAAGCATTACTGGCATGCCGCGGCCCGGATAACAGGCAGTTCTGAAACAATAAGTGAAGCGGCCGTGGCCCTTAAGGGACCGGACGGCAGAATTATCAGGCTGCCGGAGCTGGAGCGTGAACTGGTGTCCGGAAATATCAATACCGCCGATGCGGTTCTGGATGAGGTGCAGAATCTGGTGGAATGCCATGACGATGAGGACGGTTCAGCGGCAATAAAACGCTATCTGGCCGCATGGATTTGTGCCGATGTTGTCGGCCGCTGTATTGAAGGAACGGGGGATTAAATGGATCTGTTGTCCAGAATTTCTTCCGAAGTATGGGTTCAGCTGCATTACCGGTATAAAGGCGAACTCTTCCGCTTTAATCTGCCTCTTCAGCAGGGTGAAAAATTTCTGGACGGGCTGAGTCTGAATTATTCCTGGAGCACCATTCCCGGGGGACTGCGTTTCAGCCTTGTTATGAATCCTCTCAGTTCGGTGGAGCTGGAGTCTCTTGAAATTACCGGCGCGCTGAACTACGGCGAAAATATTAAAAGCGTTTTTGTTAATGGCTATCAGTCCTGGACAGGCAGCAGGGAGCGTTATCCGGGAGAGCGCATGGCCGCTCTGGGATGGCCCGGCCGGCTGATGTCTTTTCAGCGGTACGGCGATGCCGGTTTTTATCAGTACTCGGAGAAAAAGGGCCGGTTTCACGGCTATTCCTATGCCTATGTCCGTTATGATGACAAGCTTCTTTTTGCCGGCAGTCTGGATGAAAGTGCCGGCTACACCGTTATTGGAATTGATACCCGCCGTAATCTTTTTTCCATTATTAAAGATATCAGCGGACTGAAGCTCTCCGGGCGCAGGCTCATGCTTGATCTGGTTCTTATGGAGGGCAAGGCCTCCGATGTGCTGAACGCTTATGCCGGCTGCCGCCGTCAGGAGCCGCTGGCGGCCCAAAGAGCTTTCTGGTGGTCGGCCGGCCGGAGAAAAGCCGGCGGCGGCGACGAGGTCCGGATACGCCGGGTGCTGGAATCGCTCCGTTCCAGGAAAATTCCTGTTGATTATTTTATTGTTGATCACGGCTGGCATTCCAGCGTGGGCGACTGGAGTAAACCGGCTGCCGGAATTCCTTCCGGTATGGCTTCTCTGGCAGTGGAGATCCGGGGAAGCGGGTATAAACCCGGTTTATGGTTTGCTCCTTTTGTTGTGGAAATGGATTCAGCCATTTACCGTACCCGTAAAGAATGGCTGGCCCATGATTCAAAAAACCGGATACGTCCCGTGGGCTGGCTGCGCGAATACGGCGGACTTTTGTACGCGCTGGATCTGAGCCGCGCCGATGTCCGGGATTACATTGCCGGCTGTGTGGCCCGCTTCCGCGATGAATGGAGTTTTGAATTTCTCCGTCTGGATTTACTCTACGCGGCAGCGTTTTCTCCTGTTCCGGGGAAAAACCGCGGAGAAATTCTGCGTGACGCTGTTGATTTTCTGGTTTCAATAAAAGGGGATCTGAAGTACGAAATGTCCGGGATTCCCCTGGAAACAGCTTTTGGAAAAACCGAGTACTGCCGCATTGCGGCGGATACCACGCCTTACTGGGAACATCTGTACAAGAGAAACATTCATGCCCGTGAGCGTGCCTCCACCATTAATGCCCTGCGTTCAACAGTGGGCCGGAAACATCTGGACGGTTTGTTTTTTGCGAACTCTGTCGATGCTTTTCATATTGGAGGTCCGGGGGTGAATATGGAAAAACCCCGGCGTCTGACCCAGCTTCTGCTGCATTATCTGATGGGAACTCTGGTGGGTGGCCGTGGGGATGTGCAGCAGTACAGCGAAGAAGAACAGCATGTTCTGTTTTCCCTCTTTCCCTTACTGACACCGCGCATTGACGAAATAACAGAATTCCGCCGGACCGTTCTGATCCGCTACAGTGTGGCTCAGCGCTCATATTTCAGCGCGGTTAATCTGTCTGAACGTGTGCGGAATTATACTCTTCCCGAAGGTTTATGGTTTTTGGCTTCCGCTCCGGAACAGACTTCCCGCCACCTGGAAGGCGGCGGCCAGCATACGCTGAAACCGGGCTGGTCGGCTACATACATGCGTATTGAACGGGAAGCTGCAGATCCCTTTGCCGGCAGTGACGGTCATATAATACCCGGTTGTGAAATAGCCTCCATTATTTCCAATGGTGAAAATTCATGGACCGTCCGGCCTGCGGCTGATGCATTAAACACATTCCGCGTCTGGCTGAGGGTTTCGGGGAACAGTACTGTACTCATAAACGGAGAGCCGGCCGGTCTATCTGTAACGGCAGAGGGGCTGAAACTGGCTGAAGGCGTGGTTAAAACCTTATCCTGAGCCCCGCAGCGCGGCTCAGGGAATGTACTGCAGGGCCAGGTGAATCTGGCGCTCGGTGCCCGAAACAATG
>PDRU01000051.1 GCA_002748225.1 Spirochaetales bacterium
CCAAGCTGCTCATTAATATGGGCTTTCAGCAGGGAAGCCTCGGCACGCACCAGATAGCGGATGGAAGCCTTTTCACTGAGAGTTTCCGAAAGACTGTCAAAAAGCTCTTTGTTGGCCTGCCAGTAACGGTGGTCCAGAGAGGACAGATTCAAAAAAGGATCGCGGAGTTCCATAAAGAATAATGGCGGAAAACAGACCCGTTTTTCAAGCCGTTAAAGCTGTTTTTTAAGCAGAACCTCTGCAGAAATATCAGATAATCTGAACCGTAATGGCCTGCGCCAGAAACGGCTCCATCCCTATGCGTGTATTCCCCGTACTGACAAGATAATTCGCCTTATCACTGCCTGTTAAAACTTCAACAACCGCTCCGGCGGAAATGCCCATATTGTTCAAACGGCTGCGTATATCGGGATTATTATCCAGACTGATTACCCGTGCTTTGCGGTTGCGGGGAATATCGGAAAGGCGGCTTATACGGTTCATTCGGAATCTCCGCTTTTCATTCCGCATTCCAGTGGACACGATTCAGCCGCCGCGCAGCTGCAGGACGAAGAACAGCAGCTGTTCTTTCCTTTTATTGCCCGTACAGTTCTGATAACAATATATGCAAGAGCCGCGCACAGAATAAGACCCAGTACAATGTATTCAGCCATGGGAACTCCTTTAAAAGCCCAGCAGCAGTCCAGTCTGAAAAACCAGTGCTGCCGCCAGAAACCCGAGTATTATGGGATATATAATGGCAAATATCAGCCATTTCCAGCTGCCCGTTTCCAGCTTAATAAGTATCATGGTGGCAATACAGGGCGGGAAAAGCGCTATAAACACCATAATGGCCAGGGCGTGCAGAGGGCGGAATACTCCGGTCCTGGCCAGACCGTCCTGCAGAGCCGGTGTTTCGGATGCTTCATCTCCCGCTTCCAGACTGTAGATGGTGCCCAGTGTGGAAACCAGAGCCTCTTTGGCCGCAAACGAACCAATAATGGCAATATTGATGCGCCAGTCCATTCCGGCCAATGATGAAACAGGTTCCAGGAAACGGCCCATCATACCAAGAACCGAGCCGTTGAGTGTTTCTTTGGCTAAATCGCGTTTAAGCAATTCCGCGCTCCGGCGCAGCTTTGCCCAGCCTTTGCTGACAACCGCGGCTCTTTTATCTACTACGGTTCCTTTTTTGAATGCAATTTTGCCGGATTTAACCAGGTCAAAGAAATACGGATTTCTATCCTGATATTCAGCGGCCAGTTCTTCCGCAGACTTCCGGGATGTTCCGGCTTTAAGCGCCTTCTGATCGGCCTTGTAGTCCCTCCAGTATTTCTGGAACGCTTCGGCCTCTTCTTCCCCCAGTTTGGTTTTGCCCTTCATAAGAATTTTTGTATACACGGGATTTTTCCCGGCAAAACGGATATTTAATTCCCGGAGCGCGGTTTCATCGGTAAAATCTATCTGCCGTTTATATATTTTGTAATTGTCTTCAAAACGTGCCATGCGGACCAGATCTTCCGGTGAAGCAAAATATTCCCCGTAATCCGAACCGGCTGTTTTCATAAAGGCCGCAACGGCATTCTGATATTTCTGTTCGTAGGAATCTTTTACAGCCGGCTCTTTCTGCGGGAAAGTTACGCCAAACCAGATAAGAACAGATACTGCCACAACAATGGTGGCAACCTTCTTTATAAAGAGCCAGAGGCGTTCAGTACCGCGTATAAAAACACCCTTCAATGTAGGCATCTGGTAGGAAGGAAGCTCCAGCACAAAAGGCTCCGGCTCTCCTTTAACAACAAAGGTGCTGAGAAGTTTTGCCACCAGAAGAGCCACAATAAGAGTTGAAACCGAAAAAGACCACAGCACCAGCGGCTGATGACTCTTGAAGAAAATACCGGTCATTAAAACATAGAACGGCACTTTGGCCATGCAGTTCATTAAAGGAATAACCAGTATGGTTACCAGCCGGGCCTTTTTGTCGCGTATGGTCCGCGTAGCGGTTATGCCGGGCACAGCGCAGCCGCCCACAATAGCCCCGCCCAGCAGCATGGGCAGCGTTGACTGTCCGTGCAGCCCGAATGAACGCAGAAGTCTGTCCATAATAAACGCAATACGGGCCATGTATCCGGAATCTTCCATAAAGGCAATAACCAGATAAAGCACATAAAAAATGGGCAGGTAGTTGAGTATCATGACAACCCCGTCCACTATGCCGTTCAGAAGCAGCGAACGCAGAAAGCCGTCATTAAACAGTGAATGGGCCGGTATTAAACCGGAAATAAAATTCCGGAACACCTGAAACCACGGAAAGATAAGATCTGTGAGCTTCTGACCGCCCACCATGGTAATCCAGTAAAAAGCATACATAACACCCAGAAGAATAAAGGGCCCGGCAAGGCGGTGCAGAACAACTTTGTCAATTTTATCGGTAAGGGTTTCCTCTGCTTTGCCGGCGTCAGTAACGCACTGTTCCTTGAGCTGCAGCGCGGCATTACTGCGTGCCAGCGAAATACCCACTTCCATGGAATAACCGTGTTCTTCTGCATAGGCCGCGTTATGCTCATCAACAAGGTTTTGAATTAACCGGGAATTTTCAAGGCTCTCAGAAACAAGCTGAATAATTTCGGCATCGTTTTCCAAAAGCTTCAGGGCAGTCCAGCGGACAGGATAGGAAGGAATTCTTTCTGCCTGCGGCTTGAGGAACTCTTCCAGGCTGCTTATGGCGGCTTCTATTTTGTCACCGTAGTTCAGATGCCAGGAAGAAACAGAGCTCTTCTGCCGTATCTCTTCAATCTGCTCTTTAAGAAGCTGCGCGTTCTCCCCTTTTCTGGCCGTGCCGTAAACTACAGGCGCGCCCAGTTTCTCTGCAAGAATTTCAGGATGCAGGTTCAAGCCCCGTTTTTCAGCGGCATCCTTCTTGTTGGCATAGATAAGCAGCGGTTTTTCCATTTCCAGCAGCTGAAAGGTCAGAATGAGCTGGCGTTCCAGATTAACCGTGTCCACTATATTAACGACCGCTTCCGGTTCTGCGCTCAGTATATAATGGCGTGTAACCATTTCCTCCGGTGTATAGGCCGTAAGACTGTAGGTACCGGGTAAATCAACTATTTCAATTTTATTTTGATTATACGTGTAGCGGCCGGTTTTCTTTTCAACCGTTATGCCGGGGTAGTTCGCCACATGCTGCCGAGCTCCGGTAAGGGCATTAAACAGAGTGGACTTTCCGGTATTCGGCTGTCCGGCCAGAGCAATATGAGCCGGCTTGTTCACAGCAGTTCAACCTCAATCAGCCGAGCTTCAGCTTTGCGGACTGCTACCATTGTCTGACGTATCTGTATGTCAAAAGGATCAAGAAGAGGGGCGTTGCGGAGAACTGTTATTTTCTGCCCCGGAAGGAATCCCAAAGCAATCAGCCGCTGCAGAGCGGCGCCGGCAACGTTCATTTTTCTTATAATGCAGTTATCTCCCGGTTTTAAGTCTGCCAGGCTGGTCATTATTACTCCGCGTTTGAGGTATACCTCCGCAGCCGCAAAAACTGCGGAGGCTTTAAATTATACGAATCTGTTACTTTTTACCTGTCAGATAATCTTTCCATTTACCCAGTTCATCGGACATGGACTGCAGTAAATCGTTCCAGCTGTCTCTTTCATCATCAGCCAGCGCTGGACCGGCCATGGATACTGTATGTCCGGGACCGCCGTCGAAAATAACAAAATACTTTTCAACATCCGGCTTGAGCAGATCAACCTGACCAAGGTCGTCAAAGACAGTTTCAAAAAGAACTTTCTGCCCATCATAGGTTTTCTCGGAACCTTTGTACTTTGCAGCGTCTACAATGAGAACAGGCATGCCCGACATGGAAGCGCCATTGGAAAAAGCACCTTCCACACTGATGGAACCGTCGTAATTATCTTCAATGCTCAGCATGGGAGTATGAGCCCACACGCTGAACGCCGCCAGTAACAGAACAAGAACAATTAATGATTTTTTATTCACCGCTGTGTCCTCCGTTATTTAACAGTAGAGAAATAATCAGTCCATTTAGTCAGTATGGCAGGATAATCTTCAATATCTGAACCGACATAGAAGGGAAGCTTGACAATCTGACCCTTTTTAACAGCAGGAATTTCGGCAAGAGCCGGTATTTTTTTGGTCAGTTCGGCCATTTTTTTCTGAAAAGCTTCCATATCACCGTAAACAATAATGACATCCGGAGCAGCGTCAGCCAGAAGCCGGAAATTCGTTACAGGAAAAGCTCCTTTTGTAACAGGATTGCCGTCCGGGTTAAGCATGTCGCTGACATTTTCGCAGCCGAATGGTTCAAGAAAGTATTTATCGGTATAAAAGCCCTTGCTTTCGGCCGCGACAAACACTTTCTTTGTATCTTTTTTGACAAAGGCTTTCAGCACAACAACTTTTTTGCCGGAAGCTGTATTGGCAATTTTGGCCTCAGCCTCAGCCAGTTCTTTCTTGTATTTTTTGAGCAGTGCCTTGCCTTCAGCGGCTTTATCGTACATTTTGGCAATTTTCTTCACAGCAGGCTCTACACCTTCCGTGAAGTCAACAATGTAGACTTTTACCTTCAGGTCTTTAACAAGATCAACAGCTTTCATGGGGTCCGCTTTGTCAACAAGCAGGCAGAAATTATCGGTCTTTTCAATAATTACGGTATCAATCCCAAACTCTTCAATGGCCTTGGGCAGAGTATCGGGAGCCTTAAACGCAATTTTTACCGGACAGCCGATAAGCTTGGCAGGAAAGCTGCGGGCCTTGGGCCACTGGCTTCCCCTGACAGACATTACCTTGGGAAGAACGCCCAGGGATGCGGAAATATCCAGAACATGGTCTCCCACAATAGCGGCATTAATAATTTCAAAACCGTCTTTTTCCCCGACAGGCTTAATAACTTCAACATACTCGGATGCCGAGGAAACAGAATCTGTTTTACCCGAAGAGGCACAACCGGCCAGCAGCAGAGCCGCAGCTGCCGCAAGCAATAATAAACTCTTTTTCATGAGTATAACTCCTTGATATTGATTCATATAAATAATAATAGACCGAATATAATTATACAAGACTATTACTGTTAGCAATTCTGAATAACCCGGTAAAAGTTTTTGCTCCGCTCTCTTGACCAATAAGCGCCATGTCATATAAAGTTCTGCTCACCTGCGCCTGTGGTATAATGGCTATTACCTTAGCCTTCCAAGCTAAAGACGTCGGTTCGATTCCGATCAGGCGCTTAAAAACTTTTAACAAGGAAAGCAGAACTGCCTTAACACGGGCAGTTTTGTTGTTTAGAGGCTTTTCAGCCTGCTGTACGCTTCGGGCGTATCCAGATCGTCCACCACTCCGGAATGAGACCAGTCAATCTGCACAGTACAATACTCCCTCAGCCGTTCACTGAAGGGCATATCAGCCTCAGAAGCCAGAATGTCTTTTCTGATTCGCGGACCAATCAACACCGGATGGCCCGGAATTCCCCGGTATACCGGCCGTAAAGCCTGCGGAGAGTTCTTTGCGTTCTTCATTTGCTCCAGAACCTGCAGCAGCCTCTGAAAGTCTTCAGGACGGACCAGCGGCATGTCCGCGGGGAGCACAAAAAAATACTCACTGCGGACGGCAGAAAGTCCGCGGCGCAGTGTGGCGCCCATACCTCTGCGCCAGCGGCGGGATCGAAGCAGTACAAGTGAAGCATTCCCGGGCAGCAGTCCGTCCCGGCGCGCCCTGCCCAGCAGCCTTTTTAAAGCCCTGACGCGGAAGCCCCCAACCAGTATGACACGGCAGCCGGCATTAAGCGCCGCGGAAACGGTTTCCGTCAGCACGGTACCCTCTTTCCAGGGTAAAGCCGGTTTCCAGTGTTTCATCCGGCTGGAGCGCCCGGCCGCGGGTATAATGCAGTCTGGAACAGCAGCAGAATTTCTTTCAAAAAAATTATTGAAATACCGGTTTTGGGTCATGGAAAAATCTCTTGATAATCATATAATACCATATTGTGAAGCTGAACGACATTACCAGGTACATACAGGACAATAACTCGTTTATTCTTACAACACATGAAAGTCCTGACGGCGACGGGCTGGGAGCCGAATACGCTCTTTGCGAAACCCTGATTGAAATGGGTAAAGAAGTTGAAATTCTAAACTCCGATCCGCTGGGACCGCGGTATGAATTTCTTAACAAGGGCAATCTTATTCAGCATATTACTTCAGAAACTGTTTATCCGGATAATTTATCTGAACGCACCCTGTTTATACTCGATACGGATATTACCAACACCGGAACCAGAACGGCATGCCTTCTTGAGAAGTGTTCTAAAGTACTGGTGATTGATCATCATACGCCGGAAAAAAACAGGCCGATGGAAGGCTGGCTGAATCCCCAGGCCTCGTCAACCTGCGAAATGATATTTCAGATTATCCAGAAACTCGGCCGGCAAATCAGCAGAAATTCCGCCGTGGCGCTTTACACCGGTATTGTATATGACACCGGTTCCTTTATTTATCCAAAAACAACAGCCCGGACATTCCGGATAGCAGAAGATCTGGTTAACAGAGGTGCTGTACCCAATGAAATTTTCACCGAGCTTTATCAGAAAAGATCCATTGGTTCGCTCATGCTGCAGTCTTTAGTGAGCAGCACCCTGCTTCTTCTTATGGATAACCGCTGTGCTGTTCAGGTTATGCCCAGAGAAACTTTAATTGCCTCCAGGGCTGAGTACGATGAAAGCCAGGAAATTGTAAACATTCCCCTTCAGTGCGGAACAGTGGATGTTTCAGTTTTCTTTAAGGAAGAGCTGAACGGCACCCGCCACTGCTCAATGCGCTCCAAAAAGCTGGTCGACTGTGCCGCCATAGCCCATAAATTCGGCGGAGGAGGTCATAAAACAGCGGCAGGTTTCCGTTTCAGAAACAGTTTTCCCGACATACAGGAGAAGGTTCTTGAAGAAGTGGCCCGCTACCTCACATAATTCCCCAATGAAATTACGCCTTTATTATATTACCGCTGTCTGCCTGATGATTTCCCTGCTGCCTGCCTGCAGCAGGCGTCCCAGTTCGCCGCTTCCTGTAACAGGCGGTATTCTGACCCCCCGTACTCCGGCATCCTCTCAATCTTCAGACTCTTCCATGCAGTCTTCCGAGCTGGAAAGTCAGCCCGTGCTTCCCCTTGTCAATCCAGGCCCTGAATTCAGTATTGTTACCCTTTTTGACGCGAATCTTGATCTGGAACAGTCGGATGAACAGGTTATTATGGCCTTGCCGGTTGATGATACCGAAAAACCGCTGCAGCTGATGATTGCCTCTACCCATCCTCAAAAAAACACCTACGAGATTGTCTGGTCCAGTCCATTGAGTTCCCGCACCTTGACAGGTCTTTCCTTCCGGACAGACGATCTGACAGGTAACGGTCAGAAAGACATGATTATTACCGGATTTGATGATAAGGACCGTCACGTAACAGAAATTTTCGCGGCCCGCAACAAGAACAATCTGTCTTCTTTCAGAAGTGTATTTTCCCTTGTCGCGGACGGAAATATCGACATTATCAACCAGGACCGTTCCAGCGGCTACTGGAGCGGACAAGCTTCCGGAATTCCCTATCAGATAATGGTTCAGCAGACCGACCCGTCTGCTGAAAACAATATGGATATTCTTGAAACCCTCTGGACATGGGATTCCCGCAATTTCCGTTTTCAAAAATCAAAAACCCGGCAGGTTAAAGCCGATGTTATTCAGGAAGAACGCATTTCTCAGGTCTACAAGGGCGGAGCTGAAGTATATAAGGAGTACCTTCGGGGGGCCTGGTTTAAAGAGTCGGGCAACGGGTCTTATCAGGATATGGTTTATTTTGACCCTGAAGCAGACCAGATGATGTTTTTTGACGGAGAAATTCAGGAAGTTTTCAGCTGGGGAACCAGCCACCGCACCACGGCAAAAAGACTCTATACAAAAGTTTACAACCTTATAATTCCGGCCTTATTCGACAACGTCAACATTACCGCTGAAGCATGGGACCGTATCTATCTGGACCGTGTTGTTACACCGGAAAAATGGGACGGAACTTACCGCCGTCTGGGCAGTGCTCTTCAAAACATTCTTGACTCTCAAAGCCGGCTGTCTCCGCTTGTTCAGAAAATACCCCTTTCAGGTGTGTGGAAAGGATTTGACGGCGAAGAAGTGGTTTTTACTCTGCCTGCGGTGGAATGGAAAACTCAGGACAAGATCAGAACGGGTACGGCTTCCATATTTACAATGAACGGCGTGCAGGTATTCCAGGTGCGTTTTATCAAGAAAAACGGAGCGCCGGAAGAAACTGTTAACTGGATTATCCAGTTTCAGGAAGACAGGGACGATACACGCATTATCCGCAGCATTTCCATTACACCGGCCATACTTCAGGCCACAGGCATACGTTCTACCGGAGAAAACGCGCGGAGATTTGAACAGATTGAAATTATTTCACCCGGATCCGGTTCAGGAGCCGAATCTGAATCTGAAACCGAATCCGCATCTTCAGATCAGAATGCAGAAGGCTAAGGTTTTTGGGCGGACTGCCACTCGGCAAGACGTTCAGCGGCATTCCCGTCGGAATTGTGAATAAAAACCCGCCATATACCATCAGAATTATCCATCCAGGCCGTAAAACCGGCATTTTCCAGCTCTTCACGTAAAGCAGCGGCACCGGTTTGCTGAAGAAAAGCTCCCGCCTGTACAGGATGCCCCTGAACCATTCGTGCCTGAAAGGACTCAAAGAACATGGGTGAAGCCCAGCGTTTTACCTGAGCATTGGCCAGGTAGGCGGCTACAGAATCCGGATATTCCCCGGATAAAGCCGTTAAAGCCTTTTTGTAAACTTCAGCGGCTCCTGCCATTCGGCTGATGTCAAGCTGACTCAACAGCGGCAGAGGTGTCCGGCCTCCGGAGCGGCTGACAGCTTCATTCACCATTGCCAGAGCCTCGTCAGTTTTTCCCTGAAGGGCGGCGCACAAAGAAGTTAAAGCCATCAGTTCAACTCTTAAGACTGAATTGTTTGTTTTCTCTGAAAGAAGCAGGCCCTGAGTTTCAACACGTGAATACTGCCCCATGGAGAAACGGATTACCAGCGCCTTGAGCCTGCGGCGTTCGCTGTCAGCCGCGTTACCCAAAGCCGCGGCTTTTTCATAATGCGCCGTACTCTTCTCAAGCAGTCCTAAAGACGATTCCAAATCGGCCATTCGTTCATACGAAACGCCTCTGTCAGCTCCGGAAAGTTTTTCTGTGTGTGTTTCCAGAAATTCAAGCGCTTTAGAAGGAGCCGGACACAAGGAAACCGCGTGAAACAGAACATCACGCATGGAATTAGAATGCGGGTTGGCATTCAGCCACTGACTGTACAAAGAAAGAGCCTCTTCACGGTTCCCCTGCGTCTCTTCATTCCGGGCTTTTTCAAGCAAAACAGAAGAGCTGTTCTGCGCACAGAGACTGACCGGCGCGCAGAAAATGAGCAGCAATATTGCAATGGGAATGAGCGCTCTACTCACAGAGATGGAACAGCGTTACTTGCTGTCAGTTTCCGCTTTTTCCGGACTTTCCGAACTTCCCGGACTTTTGATGCTTTCGGCTGTTTTATTCTGTTTATCCCGGCGGTTTTTCCGGCCCATAGTTCTCTGTTTTTTCTTGTCAGGAGTTTTCCTGGATGTATCCTGCGCTGTTTCTTTGGCCGCTTGAACCGCTTTTTCGGCTTTTTCCTCTGCGGCCTTTTGTTTTTTCTTTCCGCTTTTCTTAATCCACCGTTCTATAGAAAACGGAATGACGGAAAGGACACCGATCATATACATTACAAAGAAACTGAGATATATGGGAACATCGGTAAAAGAGCCCTTTTCACCAAACCAGAGCCGTATATCAGAACTGTTATTGTGATTCATGAAAATAAATAAAATAACAATGAGAAGGGCAAAAATAAACGCAATCAGTTTTCCCGGCATGGTGATTCCTCCTGAGCCGATGGTATAGAGAGATCTTAATAATACACAGATCGGCTGCACTTTGAAAGATCCGCATAATCAAATACAGGATATGACAATATTGAAAGCCTCCGCCAAAGGACATTTCCAATGATTGAAGTATTCAAAGCCGTTATGCTATCATTTGTCCAAGTGAGGTGAATGAGTGATCCGGAAAGTAATGCTGTGTCTGTTGATTCTAACTGTTTCTGCGGCGGGTATGCTGTGGGCCGAAGATGCAGAACCTGATAATGGTTCTTTTACCCCTCAAATGCGGACAAATGACCGCTCAAAGGGCGATCAAACCTTCAATATTTCGGCCGGGATATTTATTCCCCTCCCCGTTATGCTGCTGAATGACTGGCCCGCCAGCGGCTACAATGCCGGTGTTACATCATCCAAACTGGCGGTGGGCGGTGTGGGTTCTCTTGCCTATAATTTTCATATTACCGGTAATATTAAGGCCGGCCTGCAGCTGGCGGGAAGTTTTTCCAAAGATATCAACAAGAATTTCATGTACAGCATTCCCATACTGATCAAGGGAGCCTACGAATTTCATCCCCACGGACGTATCAGTGTGCCCCTTTCCCTGGGACTGGGAATTAATATGACCTCCTATAAAGATAATTTTCTGGTTGACATGATTCTCAGGCCGGGAGCCGGAGTTTATTACGACTGGAGTTATGAATGGTCTTTCGGGCTGGACATTTCCTACTGGTTTGTTCCCCAGCTGAGTCCAAAATCAAAAGAACAGTGGAGCATCGGTAACTTTATGGATATTACCCTGGGTGCGGAGTATCACTTCTAATGATGAAAACAACACAACATTTAAAGCGTCTTTACCTTCTTTCTGTTACGGCTTTTCTGCTGATTCTGGCAGGATGTACAGGTCTTGGAATTTACGCCCAGATAGCTGTTTCCGAAAAAATTATCAGCGGGTATCTGCCCCAGGGCATCAGCCCGGGTAAGGTGTGTCATATTACCGGCGCGAACGTAGATAACTACGATTTCTTTTCCTCAAACACAGGACTGTGGGTAAGGAATATTACAGACAGAGACTCTGTAACAGAAAGCACCAAATGGAAAAGAGTCAGTCTGAACGGCTGGAATGCCGTGCAGTCAATGGACGCAACAGATAATCATATTATTCTGACAATGGTACGGGTAAGCGGAGATACACATGAAGTGGGACTGTTTTATTTTGGCAGCGCCAATTTTAATCCAGCCACCCTCAGTGTGGATTTTCAGCAGATAAGCGGTACTAACTGGACAAACCCCTCTCATTACTACGTTGCCCGGGTATTTGTTCCCCGCAGCGCTTCTGACGATGTGTATGTCAATGTTCTGCGGACCAACAAGCCGTTTGGAGAACCTGAAGTGGATTTTGTTGATTCCTCTCTCTACCATTTTTCCACTATTACCAGCGGAGCACTTCCTGCCGCGCTGGCCGGCAACTGGCCGGCCGCCCTTACCTCTCCGGTCCGCTATGTGGACAGCGCGGCCTCTGACGGAACTGCCACCCTGTTCTCAATAATTAAAGATTCCAACAGTACCAGCGGCTCGTCAATCGTGAACAGCTCAGGCAATGCGGTAACAGCCGCGCAGGTTCAGGTTCCCGTTACCGGTCTGACATACATGACGGGACTCGGTACAGGTTCCGGCTGTTTTATCGGCGGAGGTACTGCGGCGGATTCAACGGGTGTCTACCCGGTTTACGCAACCCATAGCCTTTCTGCGGATAACTGGGTAAAAATTAACGGTTCCAGTTCCGATTTTCAGCTGGGCACTTTTCTGGATGTATCAACCACAACCGCCGGCAGCGGGAAGGTTCTGGCAGGTTCCCACAGTTTGAGCAGCAACAGCACAAACACTCCCGGTATTGGATATGCGGAAATAAATGTACCCGGCGGCAGTGATCCGGCAGCCTGGACAATTTCCAGCAGTAATCTGACATTTGCCTATTCCAACAACTTTCTTGTCAGCGAACTGCATGAGGCATCCATTCAGGCAATGGCCATGCATGACGGCTATGTTTATGCCTCAACACGCGGCAAGGGTCTGTGGCACATTAACAGCGCAGTAAACAGCCCCAGCTGGATACAGGAATAATCAGCGGCGGGAGAATTTTTTCATCAGATCAAAAACTTCTTTCAGTTCAGGATCGCCTTCTGTATAGTATGTGGATATTTCTTCCGGAGTCAGTCCCTCCAGTTCATGACTCAGATAGTGAATCCATACATCATCCTGGGGTGTGGGAATGCTGAGTTTGCGCCACCAGTAGTCGGGCAGTATGGGCATGGGTTTCCGGAACGGAGCATCCTTGTAGTCGTGTACGGCAATTTTAACATGTTCGCGCGGCAGGCCTTTCTCCAGAATACATTCAACCAGATGATTAATGGTTCTGCCGCTGTCAAAGACATCGTCCACAAACAGCACCCTGTCGCCGCTGCGCAGGTATTCTGGGTCATAAGTCCAGCCGTCTATACGGATTCTTCCGCTCTGCCGCAAGTCTGTATAGGAACGCGCAACCACGGCGGCGTAAAAAACCGGCCGGCGGTCCCGGGGATTAACCATTTTGAAGAATTCGCTGAAGACATTGCCCATGTAAGCTCCGCCCCTCAGAGGAACATAGATTACATCCGGCATAAAACCGTCGTCATACACTCTTTTTGCCAGCTTCAGGGCATGATTCCGGACATCCTGATAAGGCAAAAATTCTTTAGTCATTCGCGTTTCCTTTCCGTTCAGCAAGATTTACCATTTTACCATTGCGCCACACGCTGTAGGAAGGAAAATCTTTCCGAATTCGGGCAAGTTCCGTATAGAGGTCACGCAGCGAAGCTATGGAATGTCCGTTTACAGCCGTTATAAGATCACCGGCACGCAGATCAACCGCGTGCGCGGCCGTACGGGGATAAACTTCTGCTACAGCTACGCCGGTAACGGTTTCCGGAATTTTCATGGCTTCGCGCACGTCTTCCAGAAGCGGTGCAGCCAGAAATCCGGGAAAGGCCCTGTTGTGCAGGGTTTTAACAGACTCCTCATCCGTTCTTTTACCCATTATTACTGAAATACGCTTTTCACGCCCAAAACGGTTAACAGTCAAACGCGCTTTCTGCCCCGGCTGTTTTTCGCCGATACGGTAAATAAGTCCGTCAGAATCCGTTACAGGTTTATCATCCAGCACTGTTACCAGATCGCCCGGAAGCAGTCCGGCTTTATCCGCGGGAGAACCTTTAAAAACCTGGTAGACCATGGCTCCTGTCCGTTCCGGATATCCCAGCGATTCGGCAGCCTCAGGCCCGAAGGTACCCAGGCTGACGCCCAGCCACCCGTAACGGACTTCTCCCGTGTTCAGCAGCTGTCTGACCGAACTCATTACGTTATTTATGGGTATGGCAAATCCAAGCCCTATGCTGCCCCTGTTGGGCGTTGTAATAAAGGTATTGATGCCTATAATTTCACCGCGGACATTAACCAAAGCTCCGCCGGAGTTACCCTGATTAATGGCAGTATCAGTCTGAATAAAATCGTTTATATTATTCCCCGGACCGCTTCTGCGCCCCAGAGCGCTGACAATACCCGAACTGACAGACTGTTCATACCCGTAGGGGCTGCCGAAAGCCAGCACCCAGTCGCCGACATACAGTTTATCGGAGTTGCCTATGGGAACAGGCTGCAGATTGGAATTTGGAAGCTGAAAACGCACCAGTGCAATATCTTTGCGTACATCCCGGCCAACAGTTTCAGCTTCTATGTGCTGTCCGTCAAACAGTTCTACCGAAATATGCTGCGCCTCACCTATAACATGGGCGTTTGTAACCACATAATGCCAGTTATCTTTTTTTTCAATCAGAACACCGGAGCCGAGTCCTTCACTGCGGAAAAAGCGGGGACCGCTGCTTTCTTCCGCAGGATCGCTGAAAAACTCGCTCCAGGGAATTCCGTTTTCACCGGTTTCCTGAGTAATGTTCTCTGAACGGACAGAAATTTCAACAATGGAGGGAAGAACAGCGGCACTCACCCTTCTGAATGCTTCCTGAACCTCCAGCACAGAGGCCAGAGGCTGATCGGTTAAGGTTTCCTGAGCGTGAGCAGTTAAGGGGTATGAGCGGAAATAGACTGTTCCGCTTACTGCAAGAGCAATCAGGGCGGCGGCTATAAGCTGATTTCTAAGATTCATTAATTGTCCCAGTTGGTGAGCACTTCCACTCCGCTGTCTGTAATAAGAAGAGTATGTTCAAAATGAGCACTTAAACTCCCGTCCGCGGTAACAACTGTCCAGTCATCCGACAGCACTTCCACTTCATCCGTCCCCGCGTTAATCATGGGTTCAACGGCCAGTATCATACCGCTTTTCATCCGCGGATTCATTCCCCGGGAAGGATAATAATTGGGTATCTGCGGATCTTCATGCAGCTCAAGACCTACACCATGGCCGCAGTAGCTGTACACTATTCCGTAACCGTGGGGACTAACCACTTCTGTTACGGCTTTTCCAATATCCTTAATTCTGGCACCCGGTCCGCATACCGAAATTGCCGCATACAGCGACTCCCGGGTTACATCCATAAGCTTCTGTGCTTCACTGCTGATGGAACCCACCGCGTATGTTTTACAGCTGTCGCTGTAGTAGCCGTCCAGTATAACACCAATGTCGCAGCCCACAATGTCGCCTTCCGAAAGAGGCTTCTGACTGGGTATGCCGTGAATAACCTGTTCGTTGACCGAAGTACATACCGAAGCCGGAAAACCGCCATATCCCAGGAAAGCCGGTTCACCTCCGCCGGCGCGGATAGTTTCTTCCACAAGGCGGTCAATATCGGCAGTGCTTACACCCGGAGCTATAAAACTGCCGATACGGGAAAACACAGAAGAGAGCAATTCCGCCGAACGGCGTATGCCGTCCTGCTGCTGAGCGTTTTTAATAATAATCATAATATTTCCTCTCCAAGATTATTCAAAACTTTTTTATTTTTATCTGTAAGATTCTCCGACTTTTCCATGGCAGTATCAAGAGCATTGCGGGCATCTTCATTCAGCTGTGAAATAAGACTGTTCAGAATACTGCCCGCCTGAGCACGCGCCTGAATTCCCTGACGCCCGGAGCTTAAGAGCCTTTTCCGCTCTTCTTTCAGATCGCTTCGCAGCTCCGCTTTGAGCTTAATCCGTTCCTGAGGTATTGCCAGAGACTCCAGAACCGCAAGAATAACGGCATCAGAGCTAATGCCGGACTCCTGCTGCTTCCCGAAAGCCGCGTCAAAAAACAATTCCCGGGCCTCTGTCAGTTCACGGGCGCACATTAGAGCAAACAGGGCGCTGTCGTAAAGAGCCAGCGGATTGGCCGTTGCGTAGGCCATTTCTTTGAATTGACTGTAGACGCTCAAAGCGGAAGGCTCACTGGGAACCAGATTAATTATGCCCATTCCCCGGGAAGCGTCTGAAGCCAGTTTCCATGCCAGTATCCATTTCTGCTCGGGATAGGCTTTAATATAGCGCTCAACAGCCACCTCTATGGAGGTAAAGTCATTGCGTGAACGCATATAATCCAGCAGATACTCTGTAACCAGCCGGGCCTTTTCTCCATCAATGGTACTGCCGTTTTTTACAACAGCCTCAAAAAGACTCCACAAGCGCCCTTCGTACAATCTGGGGGAAAGGAATTCCGGCTCAAGCGTCAGATGTGTAATTTCAAGAACAGGGTCGTCAGATTCCCGGGAAGCCTGACGGATAAGACGCCGTGCCAGTGCCGGTTCCTTCTTGTTCATCTCCAGTGCCCAGGCCGCCTTAACTTCACTGCTTTCAGGAAAAAGCTCCAGGGCTTCATCCAGAAGCCGGTGAGAAGCCAGAATGTTTCCAACAGACTGTTCAACAACCGCCATATTCAGCCACAGCTTCCAGGCATTATCCGGCAGCGGTTTGCCGTTTCCTTCTTCCCGCAGAATATCCATGGCTTCAGCCCAGGCATCACGGGCATTCAGCAGGCTTTGCTCCGCGTTGGTCATTTGATAATTTTCCCAGTGAAGCTGCCCGAGAAGCTCCATGTTCTGCCACGACAAAGCACGGCGTCTGCGGTTTTCTTCTACCTGAAGCGACAGCCAGCGGACAGAATCGTCCATATAACCGGCATCCTGGGCCACCGCCGCCATAGCCCGTACTATACCGGTTCTGCGCATGGTATCCGGCCGGTTCCAGTGTCTGTTTCCGTCCATAAGCCTGCGGGCTTCGGCGTAAGCCTTATCCCGGAGCCCCAGCCGCATATACATCAGCGCCGCGTCAGCTGTCAGTTCCGCTGAGCCGGTCAGGGCGGCGGCCTGAGAAAGAAAATCAGGATCACCTGTTTTTTCAATATCCGCAAGAAACTGCTCCAGGGAACCGCCGTTTTTTTCTATGGATTTTTTCAGATATATTTCATTATACAGAAAGTCCCAGCGTGTTCCGGCCAGCACACCGGCGGCCCTTGATGCTTTTTTATCATTACCCCCGCGTGTCAGTGCCCACGCCCAGTAGGCCTGAAAGTCTTCATTTCCGGGAAGAGATGCCGCGGCACGGCCGGCAAGAACAGTAAAAAGGCGGTAATCGGAAGGCCGGGACGCATTCGGCAGTTCCTGAGCGGCCATCATAAGAATGCGTTTCCAGTTAGCCGCCGAAACCGCGTGACGCGACGCGCGAAGCAGTTCCTGACGGAACAGATAACGGTTGCCGTCTTCGTAAGCTAAATCGGCCGCCATAAGGGCTTCGGTCAGTGCCTGTCGTCCGGGAGGTACACGTAAAAAAACAAGAAATACGGCTGCAGCAAGGGCCAGAACAACAAGAACGCCCGCAACTATGGGAAGAAGCCGGTTTTTTTCACCTTCAGACATGTCTATCAGGATAGAGCCGCTTTGCGGATACCGTCAAGAACACCATTGATAAACCTGAACGAGTCGGGAGCGGCAAACTGCTTGGCAATTTCTACCGACTCGTCAATACTGACAGACGGGGGAATATCCTGCTGGTAAAGAAGAGCGTAAGTACCGGTCCGCAGAATAGCCAGATCCACCTTGTTTAAACGCTCAAAACTCCATTTTTTCAGACACTTTCTAATCCAGCTGTCAATATCTTCCAGAGACTCCAGTGTTCCCTGCACTATCAGCGAAGCAAAAACACGTACTTTTTCCTCTGGAGGGGTATCCATCCATTCAAACTGAATCAGTTCAGCCGGCTCTATCCGTGTCTCTTCCCAGGCGTAAAGCGCCTGAAACGCAACAATCCGGCCCTCTCTGCGTATTCCCACAATGCTTACCGGTATTCACCAAGGTAGTTAACAGTTGCTTTGTCTCTGAGTTTTTTGACAATACGCTGCAGGGCCTGGTCAAAAGCCATTTGAAATTTCTGAGCGTACACCACCTTTTCCAGATACTGTTTTACTTCCGGATCGTCCTGAGGCAGAAGCTGGGCTGCTTTTTTTTCGGTAATTTTAACAATATGCCAGCCGACATTGGACTGAATAGGTTCGCTGGTCTCTCCCACATTCAGGCTGAAGAGTTTTTCAATAAATTCCGGTCCGTAGAGCTGAATGGCTATGGGGTCGTTCTTCATAACAGGACCAATCAGCCCGCCCCGTGATTTGGACTGTTCATCTTCCGACTCCGCGGCAACCAAATCGGCAAAGGTGGCCGAGGTATTAACCAGACGCTGGTAAACAGCCTTGGCCTTCAGGCTTTTTTCCCGGGCTTTTTCAGGCGGCAACTGGGCCGTCTTGAAAAAAATCTGATTCAGCCACACTGAATCCGAAACCGCGAATTCCGCAACTCTGTTCTGGTATTCAGCAGTGAGTTCGGCGGGAGAGGCCTTGCCGATGTTCTGAAAAGCGGCCTGCTCCACTGTTGTAACGTATTTTTCAGCCAGAAGCTGTTTACGCACTGTACCTTCATATTCCTCCAGGCTCATACCCTGCTGCTGAATAACCTGACGGTACTGTGCTTCATCTGTCAGGAAAGCTCCGGGGGGAATGGCACCCATGGCCTGCAGCTGCTGAGAGAGAAGCTGAACACCTGCCTGGCGGACCTCCTGCTGCGAAACATTAACGCTTTTATCCGCTTCGGCCGCCTGAATAATAAGAATCTGATCAATAAGCTGATTGAGAATCTGTTTTTTTTCGGCCGGACTCAGTTTACGGCCCTGCTGCTGTTCCAGAGCCTGAATGGTCTGATTCAGCTGTTTACCGGAAACCGGCTCCGTACGTTCCAGCCGTACAGTAGCCACTGCCATATCCTGCGCGGAAAGGGTGAACGCCGTTACAGTAAAAACAGCCGCAGCAAAAAGTATGCGCCGTATGTGAAAAAACATTTTCATTTCAAACCTCGTTTGGGAAACATTATATCCCCGGGAAAAGAAGAGATCAGACTGCTCAGCCTTTTTTCTCTATATGCAGTCTGTGCCCTACTGCCTCAGCTTCCGAGGCATTGGAAAGGATATCTGAGCGCTTAAGAAACATCCCCTCAGATTCCATTACTTTCATAAGCGAACCCAGCACACGGTTTTTTCTCAGCCCTTTCCTGCTGATAAACGCGTAACAGCGTTTTCCGGAAACCTGTCCGGCCGATCGCAGATAGGCCGTTACCTGACTGTTCACCGATTTGGCAAACAGGGAAGGAGAACCAGTTCCGAAAGCTATATAATTAAAGGGCGTCAGAGATTTCTCGGTTTCTGTTTTTGCGTCTATTACAGTAACATCATGCCCCTGGGCCTCAATACCCCGGGCCAGACCCTTAACAATCTCACCCAGGTCTTTTGAGCTCTCATGACTGTAATATACTACAGCTACTCTCAGAATTTTCTCCTTACTCTGCCGCCGCCGGTGCGGCTGCGTCAGCCTGCTCAGGCTGTTCCAGGAACCAGTTCTGCGTTGTACTGCCGCCCTGACGTGACTCGCTGATAACATTATCAGTCTCATTGGTCTTATAGGCCAGAGCAACCGCCAGAGACGAAACCATAAACATAATGCCCAGAATAGCCGTGGCTTTGGTTAAAACGTTACCGCCGGCCGCAACAAAGTTACTGGCCGCGCCGCCGCCGCCGAACAAACCGCCGAATCCTTCACCCTGCTCATCCTGAAGCATAACCAGAGCAATAATCAGAATGGCAGCTATGGCAAAAACCACCAGAAATAAAGTACCTACAATTCCCAAAATAAATCTCCAGTATTCAAACTACGCGTCAAACGCGACAATACCCGCAAATGAATCCGCATCCAGGGAAGCGCCGCCCACAAGGGCACCGTCAATATCCGGCTGAGCCATCAGCTCGGCAACATTGCCCGGTTTCACCGAGCCTCCGTACTGAATAACAACTTCATCAGCAAGTGAAGAAGAGTATAACGAGGCCAGACGGGCTCGGCAAGCCTTATGCACGGCCTGCGCGTCCGCAGGTGTGGCCGTTTTTCCGGTTCCAATGGCCCACACAGGCTCGTAAGCAATAACAACACGGCTCATATCGGATGCGCTTACCCCGGCAAGCCCCCTCTCCAGCTGACGGAAACAGACATCTTCCGCTTTACCGGCTTCCCGCTCTTCGAGAGTTTCACCTATGCATAGAATAAGCTCCAGTCCGTGGCTGAGAGCCAGTTTAACCTTGGCATTGATCAGCGCGTCATCTTCACCATACACGTGACGGCGTTCACTGTGTCCCAGAATAACTGTCTGAACACCCAGTTCTTTCAGCATCAGAACAGATGTTTCTCCGGTATGGGCTCCGCTTTCCACACTGGCCATGTTCTGCGCTGCCAGTGTAACATCCGAACCTTTAACCACATCGGCCACGGCAGGAATGCAGACAAAAGACGGAGCAATCATTTTGCGGGTCTGCTGAGTGCATTTCATGTCTTTAACCGCCCGGGCCAGCTCTGCCGCCTCGGAGGGTGTTTTGTTCATTTTCCAGTTTCCTGCCATTAAATATTGACGGGCCATAATATTCTTCTCCTTTTATACTATTTTTATACGATTTTACAACTTGAGGGCCACAACGCCCGGCAGGGCCCTGCCTTCCAGATATTCCAGGGAGGCGCCGCCCCCGGTAGAAACATGATTAATCCGTTCAGCCAGATGGAACTTGTTCACCGCGGCCACCGAATCTCCGCCGCCGACCACAGTGGTACCCTGACAGCCGGCCACCAGTCCGGCAACCTCCAGCGTTCCTTTGGCAAACGCATCAAACTCAAAAACGCCCATGGGGCCGTTCCAGACAACGGTTTTGGCATTTTCAAGCAGCTGCGCAACAGCTTTGACAGTTTTTGGACCAATATCCATGGCCAGTTTGCCCTCCGGAACATCCACAGCGTCCACAGCTTCAGGCGCGGCTGTTTCACTGAACTCGGAAGCAACAACGTGGTCCAGAGGCAGCAGCACCTTCACACCCCGCTCTTCAGCCTTGGCAAGGAAATTACGGGCCGTTTCAGCAAAATCATCTTCCACAAGAGATTTGCCCACCGTGTGCCCCTGTTCCCGGAGGAAAGTGTAGGCCATTCCGCCGCCTATAACAAAGGCATCGGCCTTGTCCAGCAGAGATTCCAGCACGGCAATTTTCGATGAAACCTTGGCTCCGCCTATAATGGCCACAAAAGGCTTTTCAGGATTTTCCAGTACCTTGTCAAAGAATTCGCATTCTTTTTCCATTAAAAGGCCCGCGCAGGAAGGCAGATAACGGGTAACACCCTCGGTGGAGGCATGGGCACGGTGGGCCGTACCGAAGGCGTCGTTCACATAAAGGTCTCCCAGACTGGCCAGTTTTTTACTGAATTCAGGATCGTTGGCCGTTTCCTCCGCGTAATAGCGGGTGTTTTCCAGAAGCAGTATTTCTCCGGCTTTCAGAGAGCCGGCCAGCTGTTCTACTTCAGGTCCGACAACATCGGGGGCCATGTGCACTTTTGTCTGGGTAAGCTCCGCCAGATGGTCCTTCAGCTGCGAAAGGCTGAATTCCGGTTTCTTCTGGCCTTTGGGACGTCCCAGATGACTCATAACCACCAGGGAAGCCCCTCTTTCCAGCAGGTTTTTCAAAGTGGGCAGAGCGCGCTGCATACGGGTATCGTCAGTTATTTTTCCTTCTTTCAGGGGAACGTTGAAATCAACACGTACTAAAACTCTTTTTCCCGCGGGATCGATATCCCGTATTGTTTTGACAGACACTGTATATTTCTCCTTCAAAGTATCTTTTTAATAATTATCAGCCCAGTTTTTCGGCCAGATCCACAACCCGGGTAGAATAACCGAATTCATTGTCATACCAGGAAAGAACTTTAATAAATCCCTTATCCATAACCATGGCCGCTTTGGCATCGTAAATGGACGAATGACTGTTTCCCCTGATATCCGCAGAAACTATAGGGTCTTCGGTATACTCAAGAATACCTTTTAACGGACCTTCCGCAGCGGCTTTAACCGCGCCATTGAGCTCTTCCAGAGTTACTTCCCGGTTAAGACGGGCCGTAAGGTCGACAACAGAACCGGTAGGTGTGGGAACACGCATGGCCATACCGTTGAGCTTTCCCTGAAGTTCCGGAATAACCAGCCCCACAGCGGAAGCTGCACCGGTTGTTGTGGGAATAATGCTCAGAGCAGCTGAACGGGCACGGCGTAAATCGGAATGAGGTAAATCAAGAATAACCTGATCGTTGGTATAGGCATGCACCGTGGTCATTAAACCGCTTTCAATACCGAAGCTCTCGTGCAGCACCTTAACCAGGGGCGCCAGACAGTTGGTTGTACAGCTGGCATTGGAAAAAGCCGTATTTTCCAAATTCAGCTCTTTGTCATTAACACCCAGTACAATGGTCTGATCAATTGTATCCTTGGCGGGTACTGTCAGAATAACCTTGCGCGCCCCCGCGCGGATATGGTCTTTGTAGCCGCCTTTGGGACTTTCAGCCACCCGGAACACACCGGTGGATTCAATAACAACATCAACACCCAGCTCGCCCCAGGGAAGGTGGGCCGGATTGCGCTCGGAGAAAATTTTCACCTCCTGCCCGTCCACGACAAACAGCTTGTCTTTTACCTCTACTTTTCTGGCGTAAACACCGTAAGTTGAA
This sequence comes from Spirochaetales bacterium, assembly GCA_002748225.1. Lineage (GTDB taxonomy): Bacteria > Spirochaetota > Spirochaetia > DSM-2461 > DSM-2461 > UBA2779. The sequence goes on from PDRU01000051.1 coordinate 22,035, forward strand.
TCGTACTTCAAAAGATGGGCCAGAGTGGCCGGATCGGTTAGATCGTTAACAGCAACAATATCAATACCGGGCCGTTCAAACGCAATTTTAAAAACATTGCGGCCAATGCGGCCGAATCCGTTAATAGCTATTTTCATTTGTTTTTCCTCAGTTGGATTTCAGGTCAAATATAGATATTCAGGGGTATAAGGGTCAAGGTTACGGTATGGAAAGAAGACGTGAACGAAAGGCCGGGTCGGCAGCTGGTTCCTGAACAGTCAGTTCCTCCGGAACAGGCAGAAAATACGCCATATCGCCTTTTTTCAGAAAGTTAAAATCGCCCTGCCGTTTGTAAAGCCCCGTACTGACCGGTTCCGACACATCCGTAATGGTAACCGAACCCAGATAATTATCATCGGCATAGTCAATGCCCCCTTCCGCCAGCGACGGACGGGCGGAACCCTGACGCAGAACTATCCATTCTTCCCCCTGCTCCACTCCATGCCAGCGGCCTTTATCCAGAAGCAGTTCATTGCCTTCCACCGCTATAATACCCATGGAAAGGGGAACAAGAGACGAGACAGACTCCGAAACAGCATAAAGAGCATCCACTACCCGTCCCTGCCCGGTCCGCAGTTCTTCAAAACGGCCCACAAGTTTACCGCTCCGTGAAAGGTAGAGTTCACAGGAAACACTGAAAGTCCGCGGAGTTTCCGCAAAACTCAGAAGAATAAAGTAGTCGTCTTTTCCCCTGGATTTCCGGAAGGCCTCAGAAAACGAATCAACATATTCCACTGCCGGACCCCGGCCGGCCTGTAAGGTTCCGGTATCCAAATAGGCATTACTGTCCAGTATATCGGAAAAATAAAGTGCCAGAGTTTTCTGAGAGCCGGTATGTTCGGGAAGCGAGTGCCCTCTTTTATAGACATAAACTCCCGCCTTCCATGCTGAACGCGGCACTGTCCAGGCGTCATTGATATTCCATTTCTTTTCAAGACTGTCCGATTTGGAATGTTCCAGAAGGCTTAAACGGCGCTTCAGAACCGGATAATCGGGATGACTGGAAGGAATATCCATCAATGCCGTCCGCAGACTGTCCTTATAATGCTCGGTAAAACCCATTTTTCTCAGCAGGGATGTATAAGCCAGCCACGCCTGAGCGTCGTCCTTGGCAACAAGCCTTGCTCTTCTGTAGGCATCGTAGGCTCTGCGGTAGTAAAAGTTCTCCTCATAGCGGCGCCCCCTGGCCAAATGCCAGCCGGCCGCTTCCCTGCGGTCTTTCTGAAATCCGCCGGCCGTAAGAAAAAGGAACTCTTCCCTGAACATGCGGGTAATTTCATCTTCACTGTTCATACGCAGAAGACGGGCACAGGCCTGCTGCGCCAGCTCTTCTTCGTTCAGATCGCGGTAGGCACGGGCCATCAGATACAGAAGAGCCGGATTGTTCAGGTTACCGCTGGTCTGGCTGAGCTGCTGAAGAATTCCAAGCGCCACGGAAGGAGCGCCGTTCTCCAGAGCCAGTTCAGCGTCCAGCAGTTCCACCCTGTAACGCCGTTTATCCTCCATAGGGAGCATGCTGCGCGCGCGGGAGAGATGCATGGAGGCTGTTTCCCACTGGTTGTAGAGAGCGTAATGCTCGGCTGCTCTTATACGCACCTCGGGATTATCCGGAAAAATACGCAACGCCTCCTGTATGGCCGCGTCGCCTTTTTCCATATTCCTCTCTTCATCGTACAAAAGCGCCAGCTGAAGCAGAGAACGGCGGTCTCCGGGAGACTGGCGCAGAGCCAGTCCGAACCACTCCTCAGCCAGCTCGCTTTGTCCGGTCAGAGCATAAATTTCTGCCAGTCCCCGGTTGGCTTCGGCATCGTGGGGACGTTTCTTAAGGAGTTTACCGTAGAGAGCGGCCGCTTCATCATAACGGCGTAAAGCCGTGAGTATACGCGCTTCCAGCAGTGCAAGTTCCCGGCTTTCTCCGGCGTATTTACGGGCCTCATCCACTACTTTGGCCGCTTCTGCATATTCCATCAGCTGAAACAGGGCACTGGCCATGCCCAGATACGCATCAGCATAGGCCGGGTTCAGCCGCAGGGCCGAACGGAAGGCGTCCACCGAAGCGTAAGGGTTGTCATGAGAAAGCTCTTCCATTCCCTGTACATAATAATCGCGGGCATCCGGCTCCGTACGGGCACACAAAGGAAGAACTGCCAGAGAAAACAGACCCGCAAAAAGCAGAATGAACCGGCAGCGCGCTGGAGAAAAACCATGGCTCATCATTCAGCTTCCTCCCTGAGAATTTTTACCTGGCGGATTTTATGCCCCTCTACCGATTGAATAACAAAGACATAGTCTTTCCACGAAATTGTTTCATAGCGTCCGGGTATTTTACCAAACAGATCAAAGACAAAGCCGCCGAGAGTTTCAAAGTCTGTGTCCGGAATGTCTGTGCCAAGTTCTTCATTTAATTCTTCCAGATTAACCCGCGCGTCGCAGAGCCACTGGTTATTCCCAACCTCTACAATTTCCTCGCCCTCGTTGTCAAATTCGTCCTGAATGTCACCGACAATTTCTTCCAGAATGTCTTCCATGCAGATTATCCCCGACACGCCTCCGTACTCATCAACAGCCACGGCAATATGCACCCGCCGCTGTTTCATTTCCCTGAGCAGGGAGTCAAGCTTCATTGTTTCCGGCACAAAATACGCCGGACGGACAATGTCGGCTATCTGAATATTCTCCCCCCTGGCCAGAAAAGGAAGCAGGTCTTTGGCATAGAGTATGCCGACAACATTATCAATCGTCTCTTTATACACAGGGAACCGGGAATGCCCGGATTCAATCAGCAGATTAAAAATATCTTCCCGGGCCGAATTTTCTGCAAGAAAAACCGTATCAATACGGGGAATCAGTACTTCTTTAACCGGCGTTACCGACAGTTCAACAATGCCGCGGACCATTCCCATACCGGCTTCATCCAGCTTCTCCAGATCCTCGGTTTCTATACAAACATCATTTTGACGCGAATTCTTTTCCTGAAAAAAACGTTTAAAGATTGCCATTGTTTGTTTCTTTTGTCAGACATCCTGCTGACGCCAGAAGCTCCTCCTGTAATTTCAGCATTCCTGTTGTGTAATCATCATTTGGATGATCCATTCCGTTCAAATGCAGCACACCGTGAATTAAGGCCCGGCTGAGTTCTTCTTCATAACTGCTCTTCCATTCAAGGGCATTTTTTCTGATTGTCTCCAGTGAAATAACAATATCACCGGCTTCCACCGGTACACCGGGAAAATTCGGCACGGCTTCCCCGTCACTCTGAACAAAGGAAAGAACATCTGTCGGTGCATCCTTACCCCGCCACTCACGATTGTAGCGCTGTATACCGGCATCGTCAGTAATAACCAGCCCCATCTGCCAGTTTTCAATGCCCAGTTTTATCAGAATTTTACTGATATAATCAGGCATTTGAGAAATAAGGTTCTTCTCAGCCGGCTGCGGCAAGTCCACTATCAGTTCCACCTGGTTCATATCAGGCATTATCGGAATCCCTGGGATATTCTATACGGGTATGAAAATGTCCTGTCAGAACATGAACAAATGAATTCTTTACAATTTCCAGTTCTTTCAATGTTATATCGCTTTCATTGAGTTCCCCGCTCTTGAGGCGGTCCATTATCAGATCCCACACATACTTCTCCAGTTTAGCCGCTGTCGGTTTTTTCAGAGTACGGGTTGCGGCTTCCGCGTTATCGGCCAGCATGACAACCGCTGTTTCGCGTGTTTGCGGCTTGGGCCCGGGATAGGAGAAATCGTCCGGGTTCACAGCATCTTTTCCTTTTTCCCTGCAGGCTCTGTCATAAAAATACTTAATAATACTGGTTCCATGATGCTGCTCAATAAAGGCCAGAACTTCGTCGGGAAGATGCAGTTCCCGCCCTTTTTCCATTCCTATTTTTACATGGGATTTTATAACAGCAGCAGAAAGAGAAGGTTTTAAGTCATCATGCCGGTTTTCACCGCTCTGATTCTCAACAAAGAAACTGGCCTGATCAACCTTTCCAATGTCATGGTAATAGGAACCGACTCTGGCCAGAAGTCCGTCGGCTCCAATGGCATCACAGGCGGCTTCAGCCATATGCGCCACATTCTGGGAATGTATAAAAGTACCGGGAGCCTGAAGGCGCATCCGTTTTAACAGCGGCACATTCATGTCGGAAAGTTCAATAAGACGGAAAGTTGTAGCCGTATTGAGCACATGCTCCAGCAGCGGCAGGAAAGCCAGGCTCAATATACCCGTAAGAAGACCGTTCAGGACACCGTAGCCTGACATTATCAGTATTCTTTTCCATTCCATTGAGAACAGCACTCCGGCGCAGAGAGAAGAAACGGCAATAATGGCGGCCAGACGCGGACCGGAGCGCAGAAGTCCCATACGGTTTTCCCGCCTCCGGACAGCCAGCGTTCCCGCCATTGCTCCTGCCAGAGTAAGAATGGTGTCATAACCGTTTTCATCTGTCAGGAAATAGATAAACAGGGTCATCAGAATGGAGGCCAGCACAGCCATTTTTCTGTCCTGAAGCAGCTGGGCCAGAAGCAGTGTAAACAGGGCCGTGGGCATTACAGCCGAAACGGAAAGATTGCTGCGGAAAGGAACAAAAACTACCAGCAGCGAAGCCACAAATATATAGGAGCCGGCCAGAATAACAGCCAGGTTCCGTGTCTTGCGGTTCCGCAGTGATATTCCAAAGGTATGAGCGGAAATCAGACCCACCGCAATTATAAGAGCCAGAAAAAGCAGGGGGTCCACCAGACTGTGGAGATCCCAGTCACGGCCTTCGCTCAAGGCTTCCAGAATATGGACATCCCGCGAAGTAACAATATCGCCTTTATGCAGCAGACCGGTACCGGCGGGCAGGAAAACTTCAACAGGTTCTGTCGTCATTGCCGCCTGATCCCGGCTTTTTTCAGTTTCAAAGCTGTTGAGAAAACCGTTAACTTCAGAAAAATAAACCGTCAGGGCCGTAACAAACTCAATATCGGAAGAACTCAACTGACCAAGCAGATCCATCTCCCGTACTCTGTCAGCCAGATTTTCCGGCTGATACACAGCATCCCTGATTAAGCTGATCCGGCGGGCGCTCACCTTTCCGGCATAATTTACTTCAATCAGTCCGGAAGCCGCGCCTCCGTCGCCGGCGTCCAGACGGAACAGCCCGGCATACTGAACATCCTGCAAAGCACTCCGGGTAAGAGGCAGCAGTTTTTTCAGAACCTTTATATTCCTGGCGGTATTCTGCTCCAGCAGACCGGACATCCCCGGAAACTGGGCATGCAGTTCCCGGGAAACACCCGGCTGAACTATTAAGGCGGCAAAAAGATCAAAACGTTCAAGGACCGAATCGGTAATTTCGGAATGTACATCGTAAACCGGAGGAACAAGGCTTCTGTTCAGAGACACAACCTTTTCGGTGGCCTGTTTATCAATGTAAGTAAAATCAGCACTCAATATATAATCATCTGAAACCCGCTGCCCTTCACGGTAGCTGAGAGCTTTATCGCGGGAAAGAAGGTACTGAATCTGCGTCAAACTGAACAGCAGAAGCGTTCCGAGCAGCCATCCGGCTATAATTAACAGCCATTCCCTGCGGCTGATTGAAGAATGAGCAGCTTCTGCTGACTGTTCTTCGCGCAGACTAGGCGCGGCTTTTGTAGGCATCTACAATCTTCCTTACCAGAGGATGACGGACAACATCTCCGGAATCAAAATGAACAAAGGCAATATCATCAATGGACGAGAGCACCTTACAGGCATCGGCCAGTCCGTTGTATTCAGGTCTGGGCAAGTCCACCTGTGTTAAATCACCGGTTACAACGGCCCGGGAACCTTCTCCCAGCCGGGTCAGAAACATCTTCATCTGCTCCACAGTTGTATTCTGGGCTTCATCCAGTACAATGTAACAGTTTTTAAGACTTCTGCCACGCATATAGGCCAAAGGCGCCACTTCTATCTGCCCGGAAGCCTGAAGGCGGGCCAGAAGATCCGGTTCAATAAGGTCTTCCATGGCATCATAGAGCGGCCGGAGGTAAGGCCCGAGCTTCTGCGTCAGGTCTCCCGGCAGAAAGCCCAGGTTTTCGCCGCTTTCCACAACCGGCCGTGTTATAACAATTTTGCGCTTACGGCGGGTCAGCAGCTCCATCAGGGCGTGAGCCACCGTAAGATAGGTTTTTCCCGTACCGGCCGGGCCAATACTGAAAACCAGATCGGAAGACGACATGCACTGCACATATTCGGCCTGTCTGAGGCCCCTCGGGTAAACTTTACACAGTCCGCCGGGAATATGAATAACACTTTCTTCAAACACCTGTTCATCCTCTTCCCTGCCGCTTTCGAGTGCCGTATACACCGACTGAATATGGCGGCTGTTCACCACCTGATCTTTTCCTGCAATATCTGTCAGCCGCCGAAGCAGTCTGTTGAAAAAGAGGCACAGCTCCTCATTTTCCGATTCCAGGAAAATTTCGTTTCCCCGGGTACGCACAGGGGAAGAGAACAGAGTACTGATTTCAGCGAGATTCCGGTCGTTGGGACCGCATAAAACTCCCAGAAGACGGGGATTATCAATAACAACGGCTGTGCTGGTGCTCAAAAGCTCCTCTTCTTTACTCGACAACATCAGTTTAACGATGCTTATCGGGGCTGGTCAAGAATCACTCTGGAAAGAATCAACAGACCATGTATCATCCTTTAAACGCGTTCTCTGGTTAAACATGGGCAGAGAATTCCATTTAGCGTAAAGACTGAACTCCGATTTCCACCTGTATACACCGGCTCCTGAATCCAGTGAAGGGCGGCCGCTGTAACTAATCGACAGATCCCAGTTGCGCAGATGGTGTACTAATTCCAGATTCATACTGCTCATATTGAACTGGGAATCTATACGATCCTGAGTATTAAAAATATTAAATGATTTTAAAAGGTCCAGAAAAAAATTATAGGGCTGATCAATTCCCAGTTCTTCCCGCCAGGGTTTGAAGTACAGATACATACTCGAATTAGCGGACGCAATGGAAAATTTCAGGTCAAGGAATTTATAGAGTTTAAGTTTTTGAGTCCATTTAAAGGACAAAACATTGGAGGTAGGCTGGCGCAGATCGATATTCCAGCTGACACCCAGAACTGTACTCAAACGCAGTCTGTTCTTCCATAAGGGACGCGGGGTTATATTTCTGCTGTAAGCAAACTGAAGCCGCGAAGGGGCAAATGTCCTGCTGCCGGGAATCCATGTATAACTGAGATTATCCCAGCTGTACTGAGCTCTCCAGGCCGCATTGAATACCGTTTTAAAACCCCATGCCTGCAATGTTGTACTGGTTTGCTCCCAGTGACTCTCGTTAAGATTGTAACGGACATTCTGGGAAACCGAGAGTTCATTATCAAAACCTTTCCACTGTATATCCGCGTTAAGAGGCTGAGCTGTCCATGTATTGCCGGAGTAAACTGTCTGCTGACTGATTCCGGTTTTCCACCCATTGTTCTGAAAGCCCAAATTCCATGAAGCGCTGAAACGTTCATCCAGCGGATAAAGAAAACCGGAAAAAACTGCGGCGGCCGAAAAGGGACCGGCGTTCCACTCTGCCCGGGCGGCAGCTTCATGCCTGCGGACAAAATCCTTGCCGCCTATCCATAAACCGTTGTACCGGGGATTATTCACAGTGGCGGTATCAGAGAGGCGGTAATTGTATATGTTGGCATCAAAGCTGTACTGCAGGGACGAACGGCTGAACATGGGAAGCCCCTGCAGAGGGAAAAAAGTCAGCTGAAAGGAATTGTCCCAGAGGAAACGGGAGTATTTCAGATCGGCCAGCTGATCAACACTGCTGACTGTGCCGTCAGTTCCGAATACAGCTCCGTGAGTTTGATAAAAACCCGAAAGTTTCGTATTACCGCTCACCTTGACCAGATGGTCCCAGAAATCCACCCCGTAAGAAATACTGGACTGCTGTGTAGTGGTTAAACGTGCCGGTTCAAAACTGAAATCCATGTCGGAGGGAGCCAGCCAGACTGAATGGTTTGTCCGGTCTTCCATGTAAAACTGCAGCTGAAGGGAATAGCGCAGATAGGCCTCCAGAAGCTGGGCGCTGTAAAGAGAATTAAACGATTTTATATAATCCGGACGGACAAGAGACGTTTCCTTTTCCGGTTTAACAGAAGCCTCAGCCGAACCGGATGTCTCCGCAGAGCTGCGCGCAACAGTCCACAGCGGCGCCGCTCCCTGCAGACTTAAGCGGATATCCGGCAGAACAAGTTTGTCCGGATAGAAAAAATTGCGGGCCGGACTGTAATTTTTATCCGGGTCGGCTGAGGCGGCTACATCCTGATTTGTTTTACTGCCCCAGTTAAGCGCGCTGCGGAAGGATGCCAGGCCGAGGCTGCCCAGCCAGGGAGCTGTGTTTTCAGGCTGAAACATCTGCGAGCCCTTCACTTCCCACAGCATGCTTTCGGAAGCACTTGGAGCTCCCGCACTGCTGTCCGGGCCTGTTTCGCTGAGCAAAAATGTCAGCCAGTCAAAGTTTTCCTGCCTGTGTCCGAAATCATTCAAATAATAAGGGTCAGAATACCAGCCGAATTTAATATGCCACTGACTGAAGCGGGAGTTAAAGTAACTGCCCCACCTCAGAGGCACCCGGTACGGCCCCAGAAAACTGCTGTTCCAGTAAACACGGGTTGCAGAACCGTTGTTGAAATAGGGGTTTCCCTGATTGTCAACACTCCGCGAGACACCAAGGGTGGCGTAAAAATCAAGCGAAGCGTTTTTACCCAGCCGGGGAAAATTGCCCATAAATCCCGTCATAAACCCAATGGAGGTGTAGTAATCCATCATGAACTTCAGAGTGGCCCTCTGTGTTTCAGCTTCAGCCTGTCCCGGCAGGGAAACCAGAAACAAACCTTGACGCTTCTGCTGGTAATCGCCGCCGGCACTGTCTCCGAATCCCAGAATGGAAAACGAATCATCCTGCTCACTGCGCCCCAGAATATAGGTTGTTGTATTAATAAAATATCCCGAACGGGTCCGGGAGCCTGCCACAGGATGAAAAAGCAGACGGTTGCCGGACTTCCAGTAAAACGGTAAATACAGCACAGGAACATGGCCGACATAGAGAGTGGCGCTGAACAGTCCCCATTCCCCGGGCCCCGTAATCCATATTTTACGGGCCTTGAGCGCGTAGTCGGGGTTGGGCGCATCATGACTGCTTATAGCGCCGTTTTCCAACACCAGAATATCCTCTGCGGCACGTGTAATGGAGTCGCCCCGGAAAAAGAAATTAACCTTTTTTCCGTCTATATTCTGTTCCCGTTCAGAAGTGCCCTGAAAAATAACCCCCGTCCAGTCGGTTACCGTAAAGGTTAGAGTATCGCCGGTAAAGTTCTCTTTGCGGCCGCCGGTATCGACGGTGTAACGAATATTGCCGGATGCTGTAATGCTGTTCTGTGCCTGATTAAAAACAAGCGAATCTGCTTTTACATGGTGAACACGGTTCCGGTCTTCCTCCCTCACTGTTACAAGCACATTTCCGAAAAGACGCACCATGGACTCAGTAACGCCGTCAGGGAGCTCCACTTTCAGATATTCACTGCGGTCTGCAGATTCAATCAGAATACGCATACCGCTGCCGGACGGCGGCATTCCGGATGAAGAGGCAGGTGAAAGCCCATAGTATTCACGCAGACGCCGCAGAAGCGCCTCTTTATTTCCGCTGCTCTCCAGAGAAAGAATACGGCACCAGGCCCTCAGCTGGTCCGTATCGGCGGTAGCCAGGTCTTTTTCCAGGCTGTCTCTGAGAAGCATTTCGCGTCTGGAAGGCTGCCCGGGCTGAGGCGCTTCCTCCGCTGCCTGCGGCGGCGCATCCTCCTGCCCGGCTTCCTCAGGCGCTTCCTCCGCTGCCTGCGGCGGCGTCTGCTGCGCAGAAAGCGCGAAAGCCCCCCACAGTAATAAAAGAGCCGAAAAAACAATCCGGGGCCGCTTCATGGCGAATTCAGCACCTCCCGGAGAAAGCGTCCGGTATGAGACTTTTCAACAATGCATACCTGCTCCGGCGTTCCCTCGCATACAACCTCTCCGCCGCCCTCACCGCCTTCAGGACCAAGGTCAATAATGTAGTCGGCCTGTTTGATAACATCCATGTTATGTTCAATCATGCAGATTGTATTGCCCCGGTCCACAAGGGTCTGCAGAACTTCCAGAAGCTGTTTAACATCGGCAAAGTGCAGGCCGGTTGTCGGTTCATCAATAATGTAAAACGTATTGCCGGTGTTCCGTCTGGAAAGCTCCAGGGCCAGTTTAACCCGCTGCGCTTCGCCGCCTGAAAGTGTCAGTGCCGACTGCCCGAGTTTAATGTAGCCCAGTCCAACCGAATTGAGAGTGGAGAGTTTGCGTTCTATGGACGGGATGGCCTTGAAGAACTCCCAGGCCTCCTCCGTTGTCATTTCCAGAACTTCATGGATATTTTTTCCCTTGTAGCGGACTTCCAGTGTTTCCCGGTTAAACCGCCGGCCCTTGCAGACATCGCATGTTACATACACATCCGGAAGGAAATGCATTTCAATGCGTTTGGTACCGGCGCCCTCACAGGCCTCGCAGCGACCGCCCTTCACGTTAAAACTGAAGCGTCCGGGTTTGTATCCGCGCGCAGCAGATTCCGGAAGTCCGGCAAACAGCTCGCGGATGGGAGTAAAAACTCCTATGTAGGTTGCCGGGTTGGAACGGGGCGTGCGGCCTATGGGATTCTGATTAATGCTGATTACCTTGTCTATGAATTCTGTTCCGCCGATGCCGGAACAATCGCCTGCGGGAAGACGGCTGCGGCTGACGGCATTGGAAAGCGCAGGATAGAGAATATCAGTAAGCAGCGTCGATTTACCTGAACCGGAAACTCCGGTAATAGTGACAAAACACCCCAGAGGAATATCCACGTCGATGTTCTTCAAATTATGCTCGCGGGCTCCCCGTATTTGCAGATATTTTCCGCTGCCCTTACGCCGTTCGGAGGGAACGGCTATGCTTTCGGCACCGCTCAGAAAGCGCCCGGTCGGACTTTCCGGATGGGAGAGGATTGTTTTAAGCGGCCCCTCAGCCACAATCCGCCCGCCGTGAACACCGGCGCCGGGGCCCATGTCCACAATGTAGTCGGCCGTGCGGATGGTCTGCTCGTCATGTTCCACAACGATCAGTGTGTTTCCCAGGTTCCGCAGGTGAAGGAGGGTGTCTATCAGCCTCTGATTATCCCGCTGGTGCAGCCCTATTGTCGGTTCATCCAGTATGTAAAGTACCCCCACCAGTGCCGAACCTATCTGTGTAGCCAGCCGGATGCGCTGGGCTTCTCCTCCCGAAAGGGTGGCCGCCTCACGCTCAAGAGTGAGATACCCCAGTCCCACACTGTTAAGAAAACCCAGCCGGTCGCGGATCTCGTTAAGGATCTGCTGGGCTATGTGAGTTTCTGTTTCGGAGAGTTCCAGCTCGTCAAAAAATTTTTGAGCCTGATAAACAGGCATTAAAGTTACCTCGTGTATGGAACGGCCGCCCACCAGCACGCACAGACTCTCTTTCTTCAGGCGTTTGCCGCCGCACTCACGGCAGGGCCGCCGGGTCATAAAACTTTCCAGCCAGGCACGGATATGAGGCGACGATGATTCACGGTAACGCCGGTGAAGATCGGCATAAATTCCCGGAAAACTGGATGAGTACTCGAACTTGCCTGTGCCCTTCTTGTTGACATACTTCACATCCAGAGACTTGTCGCTGCCTTCAAAAAGCATTTCCAGAATTTCTTCGGGCAGTTCTTCCAGGGGGGTATCCAGACTGAACGAGTAGGCTTTGGAAAGAGCCTCAAACCAGCTTCGATGCCAGGACGCGTCCGGGTTGTACGGAGCCAGTCCCCTTTCGTTGAACGACAAAGACGGATCGGGCATAATTAACGAGCGGTCAAATTCCAGAGTCATGCCCAGACCGTCGCATGAAGGACAGGCTCCGAAGGGACTGTTAAAGCTGAAGAGCCGGGGCTGCAGTTCCGGAAGGCTGAAACCGCATTTAGGACAGGAATTACGCTCGGAAAAGAAGTATTCCTTTTCCTCTTTACCGCCCATGCACAGAACGTTCATCTGGCCGCCGGCCATTTCCAGTGCTGTTTCAACCGACTCGGCCAGCCTTTTGTAGTTGTCGGGAGTGAGCTTAATGCGGTCAACAACAAGCGAAATATCGTGCTTGCGTTTTTTATCCAGCTTAATTTCTTCATCCAGAGAAAAGATCTTTCCGTCAACACGTATACGCAGAAATCCGGAACGGCGCGCGTCCTCAAAATACTTTTTATGCTCTCCTTTTTTTCCGCGGACCAGCGGCGCCAGAATAACCAGCCGGCTTTCCGGCGGCAGATTCTGCACGGCATCCAGAATCTGATCGACAGACTGCTCCCGGATGGGAGTGCCGTCATTGGGACATTGAGGCCGCCCTATGCGGGCGTAGAGCAGACGCAGGTAGTCGTATATTTCGGTAATGGTTCCCACAGTGGACCGGGGATTCCTGCTGGTAGTTTTCTGTTCTATGGAAATAGCGGGAGACAAACCTTCAAGATAATCAACATCCGGTTTATCCATGCGGCCCAGAAACTGACGCGCGTAGGCCGAAAGCGACTCCACGTAACGCCGCTGTCCTTCGGCAAAAATGGTATCAAAAGCCAGAGAGGATTTGCCCGAGCCGGAAAGCCCCGAAATAACAATTAAATTGTTTCGGGGAAGCTCCAGATCGATATTGCGCAGGTTATGTTCCCGTGCCCCTTTAATGATTATTTTATCCATCCGCTTCCCGTCAGGGCGCCAGAGAGCCCTGTGAAATAAACGGCTCCTGCATCTGGCGTACTGCCAGGCGCCCCCAGATTCCGGTCTCAGGAAGAGCTGAATATGTTCCCTCCAGACTGTTTTCCACTGTAAGCAGTCTCCAGAGTGAACGAGCCGATTCACTCATGCCTTCAGCATACAGCGCACAGCCCAGAAGATAAAGCTCTTCCCAGAGCCCCTCCGCGCTCAGCCATGAATAAACATCAGGAAGATTAACAGAAACCTCCTGGAGCAGAAAGGCAGCACCGTCCCATGCTTCAGGATAGCGCACATCCCTGTCCGGCTGCTTTGGATCAATCACCATATCAATATCAAAACGCCAGTCGGGAAAATGCTCCAGATAAATACGCGATGCTGTGGAAAGAAGGGAGAGAACAGTCAGGGTTGAATGGAGAAGAGCCGACCTGTACCGGCCTTCTTCCCAGGCCATTTCCCCCAGCAGACGGTGAGCCTGAAGCGAGGCGTCCAGCTCATCTCTGTAAAGAAAAAGAAGATTGTCTATTCCGCCTTCAGAGAGTGTCTGAATGTAGCGGTGACTCAAGGCAATGGTCTGCGGCCGGGAAAAACCTTCATCATTTGCCAGACCCAGCAAAATTGATTCAGCTTCAAGACGGCGCTCCGGTCCCCGGTCAAGCAGCAGAGAGGCCAGAGAATAACGGTAGTTGACAGCCTGTGCCGGAACACGGAGATAAACGGCCATGCTTAAAGCCCTGCGGTACTGTTCTTCCGCCAGAACCGGCTGCCCCTGAGCCTGATAAATTCGGCCCAGCTGATACTCGGCTTCAGGAAACTCCGTATCAGAATCAAGAGCTTTCAGTGTGTAATCCAGAGACTCGGAAAGCTGACGCTGTTCAAAAGCATTTTTACCCCGTTCCAGCAGAATCCATGAAGGCTCATCTGCCGCCCAGAGTCCGGACACCGAAAGAAGAAAAAAAAGAACAGGAGCAGAAGAAAAACGCACCCGGAATACCTCCCGAAAGCGGAGAAAGTAAAAGCGGGAAGCAGACTTCCCGCTCAAAAGCAACGCGGGATCAGCCGCTTACCGCTCCCATCAGGAATACCATAACAAACAGAGCAACAGTTTCTATCAAACCGATAACCATAACGTAGTTACCAAAACCCTTACCGGTTTCGGCAAGCGCGTCAGAAGCAGCGGCCGCGGCCTTACCCTGAGCGTAAGCCGAAGCACCCATACCAATGCCGCCGAACAAACCGGCACCCAGAAGAGTCATGGGATCCAGGGAGGATGATTTAATGGCATTCATCAAAATAAAGCCGTAGATAGTCTGAGTCAGAGGCATACCAACAAAAGCAACCAGCATAAACGGCGCGTTCTTGTTAGCCGAATAACATTTCTTCCAGGCACCTATGGCCACCTGACCAGCCGCGCCCATTCCAAAAGCCGAACCAAATGCAGCCAAACCCAAAGCGGCAGCGTAGCCCATTAATCCGATGTCCATTATTTACTCCTTAGCAGTTTCCGGTAATTCCTCGTCGGGAACACGCAACCGGAAGGGGTCAAATTTTATACCGGCCCATTCCATATCCAGATGGCCGGAAAATTCCAAAACATTTAAACGTACACCATGAACAAGCACTGAAAGCGCATTCAGCACCAGGTTAAGGGTATGTCCAAAAACAAGAATGAATACCGCAGGTATTATCATCAGTCCGCCGCCTTTCGGGGCCATACTGTTAAAACTCTGTGCCAGAGCCACACCCGCCAGTCCTACGGCAAACAGACGGATGAACGAAATAATATCACCAAACGCGCCAATGGCGTTCAAAGATGTCGGCAGAATACCTTTCAGGCCTTCCAGCAGTCCCTTAACAAAAGGCTGTCCCTTTTCCTGACCACCGAAAATAATAACCAGCGCCAGTCCGCCCAGAAGCATGGGTTTAACCATGTTCATAAGGAACGGCAGAGGCGAGAGCTGAAGCACCAGCTGCATAATAAGCCAGTAAAGTCCCAGAAGAATGGACAGCCAGCCCAGATGAGCAACAGCCGCAAGCGAGGGAAGCGTGCGGATAAAATTCTGAATCCGGGCTATGGTCAGCATAACAATACCGAACAGCAGACTTATCCACATAACCATGGTTGACGCGTCCAGAGCAT
>PDRU01000048.1 GCA_002748225.1 Spirochaetales bacterium
ATGAGCAAACAGGGAAAAGTGGACACTGTTCTTGTGTATGAAATGGACAGGCAGGCCGCCGGGTTCGGCAGAGGTTTTGGCGCTGATGAACCCTGGCCCCTTCCCTTGACGGAACGCCATTTCCGAACGCGTGCAGTTCAGGTTCCCGGTACAGTTGTGAAAAGTTACAGAACCAAAACGGGTAAGGACAGTAAAGAAACGGTTAGGGTTAAACTGCGTTCGGAATCGCTTGAAGATCTGGGCCGCTATCTTGGAATTGATTTTCAATTATCTCAAGAGGGCCGGCGCGGCCGCTTTATTATGACACTGCCGCTGCCCGCCGCTTATGAAGGGTATGAGCCCGGTACTGAAACCCGGGAAACTCTGGAAGGTTTACTGGGCAGTTCCTCGTTGACTTTCCGGTTTGCGCCCCCCTTCTCTCCGAAGCAGGTCAATGACGGTTTTATAGACAGGCGTTTTGCCGAAGTATCTTTTCCTCTTAAAAACTTCCTTGACGGCGGCCGCTCCATTGAGTGGATAGTTGACTGGTAAGGTTCAAATCGGAAATGAAGCATCCAAAAATGGTTGAGTGGGATCAGACGAAACGCGGACTGACATTTAATAAGGAAATGGACGGACTTTTTAATGTCGGCGCGGATTTTACCAGCGGATACGGAAGCCGTTACGGGCGGGGCTACATTGTACAGATTCATTTGTCCACTCTTGAAATTATTCCGCAGGAAATCCGCAGAAAAATTGAGCAGGAAGTGGAAGATCTCGTTAATCAGAAACTGCCTGAAAAATTCCCCGGCCGCAAGCTTCATGTTGAACGGGACGGGAATCAGCTGAAAATTATTGGTGATATGAGCCTGGGTTCTGTAATTCGGGCTTAAAGGTTAAAAAAATCGCTATTTATTATTGTTAAAGTGTTTGCAGAATATTCAAGTTCTAATTATACTGAACAAGCTATAGGGGGTTCCAAGGTTCATGGATGTTCAACTGAAAGAACTGATTGATAAAATCAAAAATGATGGAGTGCAGACAGCAAAAAAAGAGTCTGCGCGGATTGTGCGGGAAGCCGAGGAACAGGCTGCTTCTATTGTCCGTAAAGCTCAGGAAGAAGCCGAAACTATTCGGAGTTCCGCCCGGGCCGACGCCGAAAAGTTCGAACGCAGCGGAGAAGAAGCTGTACGTCAGGCCGGACGTAATCTGGTTTTAACTGTTAAGGACAACATACAGCAGATGTTCTCCCGCGTTATGGAAACAGAAACTGCCGGGGCAATGGATGCCTCTTTAATGGGCGAAGTTGTCAAGGCTGCCGTCAGTGCTTTAGGTGCTGATAAAGCAGCTGACTTTGATGTGCTGGTTCCTGAAGAAACACTGAACAAGGTGGAGGGCAGCCTCAAGGCAGCTCTGTCGGCTCAGCTTTCTGCCGGAATGGAAATAAAACCGGTTAAGGGACTGGATGCAGGATTCCGGCTGGGCCGTAAAGACGGCGCGGCTTTTTACGATTTCTCGGCAGCTGAAATTGCCGCTATGCTGGGACGGTATCTGAATCCCCGTCTTTCTTCTTTGCTGACCGATTAGGGGGAATCTTTTGGCTTCCTATTATTATCTGGCAGCGTCCATGCCCATGCTGACCGGTCCGGAACAGGCGCCTCCTCTTACCAGTATTCAATTTCTGGATACCTGCCGGCGTTTTATGCCGGACAAACAGTATCTGGGATTGGCCGCGGCTGCCCTTAAACCTGAAAATTCTGCAGGGAGTGATGAGGAGGCTGTGCCTTATCCGCCTTTGTATCAGAATTATTATATGTGGGAATGCAGTCTGAGAAACGAACTGGTTAAACTCCGCGCATCCGAGCAGTCTCTTTCCGCAGATGTCTATCTCCGGGACGGCGATGACATGTTTGGTACTGCTGCTGTTGCAGCCGAAGCTGTGTCCAAAGCCACACCGCTTGAGGCGGAACTGTTTCTGAATGCCGCGCGCTGGCAGCTTATTGAAGAGCTTTCGGCCGGTCATTTTTTCGACATGGAATTTCTGACGGCTTACAGGCTGCAGCTGCAGCTGCTTGAACGCCACGCCATGTTTGAAGAAGAAAAGGGCTTTGCCGCTTACCGCAGCATTTATGAGCGTGTTCTCGAAGCTTCGGGAACTCAATTCCCTGTGGGGGGTGAAAACGTATGAAAACCACTGGAAAAGTGATTGGTATAAACGGAAATATGATATCTGTCCGTACGGACGGCAATATCATAATGAACGAGGTTGGTTATGTCCTTACCGGAGACAAACGCCTGAAATCAGAGGTTATCCGCATTCGCGGAGATGTCGCTCAGCTTCAGGTGTTTGAAATAACAAAGGGTGTCGGTATTGGCGACACTGTTGAGTTCTCGGGGGAAATGCTGGCGGTGGAACTGGGCCCCGGACTGCTTGGACAGGTTTACGACGGTCTGCAGAACCCGCTGCCTGATTTGGCGGAAAAGGCCGGATATTTCCTGGAACGGGGAATCTATCTGGATGCCCTGAGCCGTGAGAAACTGTGGCAGTTTACTCCCGCGGTGGAAGATGGTGCTGTTGTCAGTGCCGGTGATATTCTGGGAACCGTTCCCGAAGGGCCGTTTGAACACCAGATAATGGTTCCTTTTAACCTCCAGGGGGAGTACACCATTACCTCTATTAAACCTGCCGGAGAGTACAAAATTACCGATACTCTGGCGGAGGCCTCGAACTCCCGCGGTGAAAAACGCAGTTTTAACATGATCTTTGAATGGCCGGTAAAACGTCCCATTTCACTTTTTGAAGAACGGCTTAAACCCGTGGAACCCATGGTTTCCAAAGTCCGTCTGATGGACACCTTCTTTCCGGTTGCCAAAGGCGGTACCTACTGTATTCCCGGACCCTTTGGAGCCGGTAAAACCGTTCTTCAGCAGATAACCAGCCGTCACGCGGAAGTGGACGTGGTTATTATTGCCGCCTGCGGTGAGCGTGCCGGTGAGGTTGTGGAAACCCTGAAGGAATTCCCCGAGCTGACCGACCCCAAAACCGGACGTTCCCTTATGGAGCGGACCATTATTATCTGTAACACTTCTTCCATGCCGGTTGCTTCCCGTGAAGCCTCGGTGTACACCGCTGTAACACTGGGAGAGTATTACCGCCAGATGGGACTGGATGTTCTGCTTCTGGCCGACTCCACCAGCCGCTGGGCTCAGGCCATGCGTGAAATGTCCGGCCGTCTGGAAGAAATCCCCGGAGAAGAAGCATTCCCGGCGTATCTGGAATCCAGCATTGCAGCCTTCTATGAAAGAGCCGGTATTGTCCGTCTTAAAGACGGCAGCACAGGTTCTGTTACAATCGGCGGTACAGTCAGTCCGGCCGGCGGTAACTTTGAGGAGCCGGTAACCCAGGCTACCCTGAAGGTTGTGGGAGCTTTCCACGGCCTTTCACGTGAACGTTCCGATGCCCGTAAATATCCGGCCATTCACCCCACCGACTCGTGGAGTAAATACAACGGCATTATGCCTGCTCATCATGTCCGCTACGCGCACAATATTCTGGCGCGTTCGGGTGAAATTGATGCCATGATGAAGGTTGTGGGTGAAGAAGGTACCAGTCTGGCAGACTACATTGTCTATCAGAAGGGGGAATTCCTGGATTCAGTGTATTTCCAGCAGAACTCCTTCGACCCGGTTGATGCCGCGGTTGTTCCCGAAAGACAGATTCACGTTTTTGCCCTGGTACTGGAGATTCTTGCGGCCCGGCTGAAAATGGAAGACAAGGATGAGGCCAGGCAGTGGTTCTACCAGCTGCGGCAGAAATTCCTGGACTACAACGGAGCGGAATGGGAAAGCAGTGAATTCAAAACTCTGGAAAAGGAAATCCGGGCCATGCTTGAGTCCCGGAGTACCGGAGTTGATGAGCGGGCTGAATCCATACTTCAGGAGCTGAAGAAATGAACAAAGTATACAGTAGAATTGAATCAATAGCCGGAAACGTTATTACAGTAAAGGCCGACGGCGTCCGGTACGGCGATCTGGCTCAGCTTTCCACTTCTTTCGGTACTTCACTGGCTGAAGTTATTAAAATGGACGGCGACACGGTATCGCTTCAGGTGTTTGCCGGAAGCCGGGGCGTTTCCACCGGAGATGAAGTGCGTTTTCTGGGTAAGCCCATGGAGGTTTCCTATTCAGAGGCCCTTATGGGACGGGTTTTTAACGGTTCCGGTGAACCGCGTGACCGCGGTCCTTCACTCCGTGAAAACATGATCCCCATAGGCGGGCCTTCATTTAACCCCGCCAGACGTGTTATTCCCCGCAACATGGTGCGTACAGGTATTCCCATGATAGACCTGTTCAACACTCTGGTTGAAAGTCAGAAACTTCCCATCTTTTCCATTTCGGGAGAGCCCTACAATGAACTGCTGGCGCGTATTGCCCTGCAGGCCGAGGTTGATCTGATTATCCTGGGCGGTATGGGACTGAAGCATGACGACTACCTGTACTTCCGCGATACCCTGGAAGAAGGCGGCGCCCTGAGCCGCTCCATTCTGTTTATTCACACCGCTGCCGACCCTGTGGTGGAAAGCCTTATGGTGCCGGATATTTCCCTGGCGGTGGCCGAGAAGTTTGCCCTGGACGGTAAAAAGGTTCTGGTTCTGTTAACAGACATGACCAACTTTGCTGACGCCATGAAGGAAATTGCCATTACCCAGGAACAGGTTCCTTCCAACCGCGGTTATCCGGGCGACCTTTACTCCCAGCTGGCCAGCCGCTATGAGAAGGCCGTGGACATTGAGGGCCTGGGCTCCATTACGGTTCTGGCTGTTACCACCATGCCGGGCGATGATGTAACCCATCCTGTTCCCGACAACACCGGATACATTACAGAAGGACAGTACTATCTGCGCAACGGGCGTATTGAACCCTTCGGTTCCCTGAGCCGCCTTAAACAGCAGGTTAACGACCGCACCCGTGAAGATCACCGGGCGCTTATGGACGGTATGATTAAAATCTACGCGGCGTATAAAGACGCTCTGGAAAAACAGTCCATGGGATTCAACATGACCGCCTGGGATGAAAAACTCCTGAAGTACGGCGATATGTTTGAAAGAGAAATGATGGATCTCTCGGTGAACATCCCCCTTGAACAGGCACTGGATAACGGCTGGAAAATTCTGGCTGAGTGCTTTGAAAAGGAAGAAACGGGTCTGCGTTCCAGTCTGATAGAGAAATTCTGGCCGTCCGCGCCGGCGGGACAATAGGAGTTTGAAGGCCCATGGCCAAGATTAAACTCACAAAAAACGAACTCAAAAAGCAGAAAGACGCTTTGAAAATGTTTACCCGTTATCTGCCCACTCTTATTCTGAAGAAGCAGCAGCTTCAAATGGAAATAAGAAAGGTGCTGGAGCGGGAAGCACAGCTCAGGCGTGAACGGGCGGCGCTGGAAGAAGACTTCCGCCGCTGGATCGGGGTGTTTGGTGAAGATGTCGGTCTGGATGAAAACCTGCTTGTACTGGAAGAAGTAAAAACCAGTGACGGCAACATAGCCGGTGTCCGGATTCCTGTTTTCAGCGGTGCTTCATTTGGAGCCGTTTCCTATGATCTGTGGGACATGCCCCTGTGGGTGGATAAAGCCGTAAAGGAAATGCAGCGTGTTGTTCTGCTGGATCTGGAACTGGGCGTTATGCAGGAACAGCGCCGTCTTCTGGCACAGGAACTGCAGACAACAACTCAGAGAGTTAATCTGTTTGAGAAAGTTAAAATACCCGAAACAAAAACCAACATCAAAAAAATCAGTATTTATCTGGGTGATCAGCAGACTGCCGCGGTTGTACGCGGGAAAATTTCCAAACGCGGTCTGGAAAAGAAACAAAACCAGGATAATGCAGCAGAGAGGGTGGCTTCATGATAGTACCAATGAAGAAAGTCACCGTAGTAGTGGCAGACAGTTCGCGCAGGGAAGCCCTGAAAGCACTGCGCAAGGCAGGACTGCTTCATGTTGAAAAAACTCCCGGCAGGGGAAAGGCTCCGGAAGATTTAACTGCCCGTACGGATTATCTGGAAACAGCTCTTAATTCCCTGCCGGCTCACACGGCTCCGGAGCCGGATACCCGGGCTGATGAACAAACGGCACGCGCGCTGGCCGAAGAGATTCTGAATCTCCGGGAGCGGGAAAAGGAAATTCAGACAGAACAGCTGCGCTGCGCGGCGAATCTGGATACCCTGGCGCCATGGGGCAGCTTTGAACCGTCTGAGCTCGCCGAGCTTGCCGCAGAGGGTGTTGATGTCAGACTTCTGGCTGCCGATGCGGAAACCCTGAAGAAAGTTACTGCTGAGAGCAACGGCTTTTTCTTTCCCGTCCGGCAGGATAAAAAAACATCTTACGGTGTTCTGGTTTATCCGGATCCGGAGAATGTTCCCGAAGACGCGCCCGAGGGCATTGTTCTTCCGCAGCACAGCGAGGCTGATACCCGCCGGCTGATGGATGAAAACACCCGGGAACTGTCAAAGCTCAGCGCGGAGCTGGATGAACTGGCCCTCAAGTCAGCGCCCCTGCGCGGTGTTCTGGCCCGCCTGCAGCAGTCTGTGGAGTTTGAAGAAATCAGAAGCGCTCTGGATGCAGATGAAGCTGTTGCCTGGTTTACCGGTTATATACCGGCCGATAAGGAAGCCGAATTTAAACAGCTTGCGGCTGAAGAGGCCTGGGGAACCATTATTTCCGAACCTGAAGAAGAAGATCCGGTTCCGACCCTGGTCCGCAACAAAGCTGCCGTTAAGCCCATTCAGCCTGTCTTTGACCTTATGGGTATTGTGCCGGGCTACAGGGAGGCCGATATAAGCTTCTGGTTCCTGGCCTTTCTGAGTATGTTTGTCGGCATTATTATGGGCGACGCGGCCTATGGACTTATTATCCTGGCTTTAACGGGCTTTTTCCGCTTGAAAGCCGGGAAAGGTTCGCCTCTCTTTCAGCTGCTGGGCCTGTTCGGTTTGACAACCTTTATCTGGGGTTCGATAACCGGTACATGGTTTTCTTCGCTGGAACTGGTTCAGGGAACATTCCTGCAGAAGCTCATAATACCGGCTGTTGC
>PDRU01000200.1 GCA_002748225.1 Spirochaetales bacterium
CCGCTTTCTGAAAAACCGGGTGATTCTTCGGCCCACTGTTCCAGAATGCGGCGGGCTTCGAGCATTTGCTGAACGGTGTCGGGCGCCAGCCAGTCGAATTCCAGAGGCTGCCGGCCGGCGGGACGTTTGTCGCGGAGAGCTGTTTTAACCGAATTGCGCGAGAGGGCGTACATGTTGTAGCGGAACCAGTATCCGGGCAGCAGCACAAGCTCTTTGGAATGTTCATTGTTGGCTATAAGAGTAAAGGGCAGAGGCACGTTCAGTTCGGCGGGGTAGGCTCCTTTGACAATAAGACAGAAAGCGGCAAAGCGGGAGTTGTGTTTCAAACTTACGCTGAGCCCCGGCCAGAAGCCCCGGCCGGCAATTATTTCTCCGTCGGAGGCACGGGAGTTGTGGTTGGAGCCGACAGTAGCCGCCGAGGCCATGTTGCTCTGGCCTTTGAGTACCGAGGCGCACAGAAACGAAGAGTTGTGATGCTGTTCATGCGACCCGAAAATAAGGCTGTTGAGTACTTCGCAGCAGCTTATTGTGGAGTTGGGGCCCAGCACACTGTTGAGAAGCCGGGCACCGTATTTGAGGGAGGAATGGCTGCACAGAACAAAGCGCACGGCTTTAACGCCGTAGAACACACGGCATCCGTAACCGATAATGCCGTTGACCAGTTCGCAGCCTTCGCCCAGCTGCGCGGGCTGAGCGGCACTGCTGTTAATGGTAAGGTTTTTGAGTTTGTTGCAGCCTTTTATATAGGCCGATTCCCCTACGCGCACGTCCTTGATGCTCCGGCTGTTTTTAATAACGCTGCCGGTTCCAATTTGTCCCATTGCGTCCGGACATGGAGGATGGGCTTCAGCAGTCATTTGAAAAAAACGCTGCATGAGTGCCTCGTTATCCCGGTATTTGGACCACAGCCATGCATCGGCAGGAAGCATGCCGTTGAAGGGAAGTACCCGGCGTCCTGTGTTTTCATTGGCAATTTCCAGCCAGATGCGCAGCTGTTCATCTTCTTCATCCATGAGTACACCGTTGCCGAATTTGGCATGGAATGTGGTTATCATTTCATCAATGTTGAAAAGGATGCATTTGGAAGCCACGCTGAAGCGGGACATGTAATGAACATGGTGGATGGCTGTTTCACTGCCTATGTCGCAGTTAATGATGGTGCTGGAGTACAGGCCGGCCGGGAGGGCCAGTTCATGATACTCCAGACATACTTCCGGTATGGCTCCAATACGTACCAGTCCGTAAAACCGGCACTGCTGAACCCTGCGGGGGGAAAATCCTTCTGCTACATAAATGCTGTTCCAGTTTTC
>PDRU01000201.1 GCA_002748225.1 Spirochaetales bacterium
TGGGCCAGTTTCCTGCGCGGCGGGCGGAAGTAAGTGCGCGGAGAATAGCCGTAAAGCTCGGAAACTCTGGTCATGTAGATGCAGGCATAGCGCTCCACCTGTTCGGCGTAGCGCGATTCCTCACTGCCGGCACGCAGTATTTCTCCCCAGTAGGGGTTGAAATGGCTTTTGAGTTTCTCCAGAAGTTCGGAAATGCGGTTATTCAGTTTTTCCTGTTCTTCCAGCTGTTTCTGCGGGACGCGTGTGTTTTTTCCGTAGTGCCTATCCATCTCCGCCAGATCCGAGAGCTTTTCCAGTTCCGTTTTGCGCTCCATCAGCCGGTCTATTTCTTCCTGCAGGTTCCGGGTTTCCCGGATGGCCTCAAGTTCTTCGTCCAGATCGCCCAGAACCAGCCCCGTACGCCAGTCGCAGCGTTTTTTTATGGACACCACATCGCCGAAAATATGGTCTCCGAAGTACAGAATTTCGTCGCCGGGAACACCGAATCCTTCCTGAACATCGGCAAACCAGCCGCCCTGCCATATGCCGGAAGACACCGGGCCTTCGTGGTTGCTCATCAGACCGGTTTTCGGATCGATCTTCAGGAAACGGTGGGGGCCTTCAAAAAACCGGGGTTTGTCGGCAAATGTAATAACCAGATCAAAAACATCCTGCCAGCTTTTGTGTTCTTTCAGAAAGGGGTTAATTGCGAAGTTCAGCAGGGCCCGGGTGTAGCTGTAGTCTGAGTTGGTAATGACCATCAGTTTTTTCCCGTAAGACTTGAGCCGTTCGAGCATTTGAGCCGTTTGAGGATCTTTAACAACGTAGGAAGAAAAATCGGATTTCAGAATATTCTTGAGCGACCCGTCCCTGTGCAGGGAGTCAATACACTCACTGACGTTATCAGCTATGGTGCGGAAGTCGGGCAGTTTGGCGCCGTCTTTTTTTGCCTGGACAATCTGACTGAACAGCACGGCGTAGGAAATGGAAAAAGAAGTGTCGAGACTCTGGAAATCGGCTTCACGGATGTCGATTGCGCGCAGACGGTAGAGACGGTTGTATTCCCGGAAGTCAATTTCTTCCAGCCCGTGGTATGCCGTCTTTACCTTGTTATAACGGCTGAGTTTGATCAGGTTGCCGTGCTTCTTGTCGACAACCAGTCCCACAATGGCGCGTTTGTTGTCAAAGGCGAAACTCCGCACAATTTCCGGATAGCCGTATTGTTCAACAAGACGGCGGCAGGCCAGGGAATGTGCCAGCTTTTCAAAGACGGCAGTGTTGTAATCGACAAGGGTGTAATCCATGTCAAATCCCACAACTTTTATTTTTTT
>PDRU01000208.1 GCA_002748225.1 Spirochaetales bacterium
TCGCCGACATTGGTTACCCTTTGCTCGATCCGAGGATTCGGCGGCAGGTATAGGACCGAATTCCGTCGCAGAGACGCAGAGATGCGGAGAAATAATTTGATGGGCGGAGCAGGTTATCCACCACAAAGACACAAAGCCCACAAAGGAAGATCTCCTGTGAAACTCGTGTTTCTGCAACATTACGGTGACAGGTTGTACGTGCCGACAACCCTGCCGACACGCCGCGAACACGGCTGTTCGTAAGTACATCACCACCTGTCAACGAAAAATTGCAACAGCACTAGATCGCTATAAGAGAGAGTTCTGCATCTGAAGCCCCGCATTAATGGGGCTTATACATGTATTTCCCATACAGAGGGCGTTTGAGGTAAAATTGACCTGGGCTTGACAGGACCTCTATGCTGGATAGAGACTGTTACACACCCGCCGATATGCCATTTTTCTGGTCGAAACATTGTCATGGGTGTCAAATGTCCAGACTTGGTCTCCTCTACGTTATTTAACTGATTATACAAGAAGAGATGACGGATTTAGAATGGAACCTCTTGAAAAATAAAGGGTTTTGAGTATTTACATGGAACCTCTTATGAAAGAAGCAGTTATACACGGCAACATATTTATCAACAATTTCTTATAAGGTGTTGTAAAATAAGGATTGACAGATGAACGCTCTCGCTATAAGAAGGATGTTGGAGTGCGAATCCTCCCACTTCTTACACGCATCCTTGCCGTTTTGTTTTTCTTTGTGTTCTTTGGGCCTTTGTGGTGCTAAACATCGTTATGCCTTTACCTCTTGGTCATTGATAAATTCTTACTTAGGATAAAAAGATCGATGAAAAAACACTTCCAGCTTTCGACACCAGAAGGACGTTTTCGCATGGCGGGAATGGGAATCCTGCTATTTTTTGCGGTGGTAAGCGGATTAGCGTCAGTGATTGCGCCTTATAATCCCTATGAACAGGCCGGGCGTCCATTCGAGAAGCCTTCCTGGGATCATTGGCTGGGTTGTAATGATGTTGGTCATGATCTCTTCAGCGAGCTGCTTTACGGGGGCAGAATGTCCTTGTCGATCGGATTGTTTGCCGCGTTCTATGCTACGATTGTCGCCACTATCATCGCCCTGTTGGCCGGGTATCTACAAGGTGGAACGGATCGTGTGCTGATGAGAATCGTCGATATTGTGATGGCGCTTCCCTTCCTGCCCCTGGTGATCGTGTTGGGCGTCTTTCTGGGGCCGGGCATGAATACGCAAATCCTGGTGATTTCTCTGGTCATGTGGGGACATCCGGCGCGGGAGCTGCGTT
>PDRU01000204.1 GCA_002748225.1 Spirochaetales bacterium
CCCTTCAGAAGCGGCTGATTCTTCTGCTCTCCCGGAAGCGGTTTTATCGGAAAGAATTTCTATAATTCTTGACCATCCTTCATCAATAATCTTATTCGCCTTCTTTCCCTGGGCTTCGCTCATCCGCCCCAATCCGCTGCGCAGTTCTTTGCGTACTTCTTCGCGCCGGTTTTCAAGATCCTCGGCGGATAAGCTGTGATTATCGTGGTTCTGCAGCCATTCCCTGAACAGATTCTGCTGAAGTTTAGTCATTCGGCTGGTTAGAATATCCACCGGATTGGGGCGGATATTCTGAATCATAAAAATCAGCAGCATTATAATAATAAAAACAGAAGTAATAATGATAACCTGCACAAAAGGCGAAAAAACCAGCAGGCTGCCCGGTATGAGTTTACCCACCCAGGTTCCATCCTGAGCTACCGTTCCAGCCAGCCAGTAATTCTCTCCGGGAGCCTGAGCCAGCAGGGCAAAACTCTCGGGACGGCCGTTTTTGGGCCACAGCCGGTCAATAGCAGATTCTATGGAAACGCCCTGTTCCGGGCGGATATCAACAACTAAACCGCGGCTGTCGGCTACCCACACAGAGGAGCCCGAAGCCACCCATCCGTCAGCAGCTATATCGGCGGCCAGTCCGGAAGTTGTCATTTGAACGATCATCCATCCCCGCAGAACAAAGGCACTGTCCATGGACGGAATAAGATAAATAATTTTCTGCTGATTTCCGTCAAAGCGGATAATGGGGCTGGAATTTTCCGATACCGCGGGAAGATCAAAGGCCGTTTTAACCTGATTCCAGTTACGGTAAACGCGCCGCTTATTCACCTTTCTGGAAATAATGTCGCCGGCATAGGAGGAATACTGTATTCTGCCGGCTGAATCAACAATCCGCATTCCTTCAAATCCATCCAGATTATCACGGAGAGCGTCTACGGATTTCGCGCGGAAAGTAATATCGGCGTCTCTTTGAGCGACACCGTAAACAGACTGATACTTTCTGTCACGGGCAAGCGCGTCGAAACGGGATATGTTATAATTGTTCCATTCAGTAATTTTTCCTGCTATAGACTCCAGGCGCACACTCTGATCCTCCCGCACCCTGGCACTGAAAAAATCAGTTTCCATAACACGAAAAAGACCGGTATAAGCCAGCAGGGCAAATACAGCAGTCAAAACAAGAGAAATTATTATGTTCAGCGCAACCTTAAACTGTGTGCTCATTAAACATAACCAATCCGCAGCATTCGATCGGCAAATCCTCCCAAAAATATTTGC
>PDRU01000207.1 GCA_002748225.1 Spirochaetales bacterium
GGACAAGGAAAAAGATATAGCCATTGGATGCGGCCGTTTTGAATACGATCGTGAAACCGGAATTATTCATTTCCGCCGGCAGGTGGAATTCACCGACGAAAGCCAGAATCTGGTTATACGCTGCGAAGCAATGGACCTGCTGGAAAAAGAAGATATTGTTATTATGCAGATGGCGGTACGGCTTATTCAGGACGACATAGTATGCCGCGGAGAATTTGCAACGTTTAACCGCGCTCAGAACACGCTTGCAATTTCCGGGCGGCCGGTTGTGTGGCGCGGAGAAGACGAATACAGAGCCAACCGTATTACGGTTAACCTGGATACAGATGATATCTCACTTGAGGGAACTGTTTCAGGCGCCCTCACAACGCAGGAAGAATCTTCCAATGAAGGGGCATCCCCATGAACATTCAGGAAAAGGGTCTGTCTGTACTGCATGCCGAAGGTCTGCGTAAACGTTATAGAACGAAAATAGCCGTTTCCGATGTTTCTTTCAGCATGAAACAGGGAGAAATTGTGGGACTTCTGGGCCCCAACGGCGCGGGCAAAACAACCACGTTTTACATGATAGCCGGTTTTATCAAAGCCACAGCCGGACGTGTCTGGCTGGACGACAAAGATATTACCACCGAACCGATGTACCGCCGCGCCCGTCTGGGAATTAACTATCTGCCTCAGGAGCCTTCGGTTTTCCGAAAGCTGACAGTTTCTCAGAATGTGGAAGCTGTGCTGGAAGCCCGGCAGGAACTCAGCCGCCGCGAAAGAAAAGAATTACTGGAAAGTCTGCTCTCCGATCTGGGTATTACGTCTCTGGCCAATCAGCAGGCCGATACTCTCTCCGGAGGAGAAAGAAGGCGGACAGAGGTCTGCCGGGCGCTGGCCACCAACCCCCGGTTCCTTCTGCTGGATGAACCCTTCAGCGGTATCGATCCCATTGCCGTCGGCGATTTACGGGAAATTATAGGACATCTGGCCGAACGGAATATCGGCATTCTTATTACCGATCACAACGTACGCGACACGCTTTCCATTACCCAGCATGCCTATATTATTAACCACGGAGAAATATTAACCGGCGGTTCCGCCGAAGAACTGATGGAAGATCAGAGGGCCCGGGAAATTTACCTGGGACACAACTTCACCATGTAAAGAATAACAATCCGGCCTGAATTTTGCTTGACGGAAGCGCTGTATTGATGGAGCATAAAACCGGAGGGTAAAATGCCGGTTCAGGGTCAGAGACTCACCACATCTCAGAATCTTGTTCA
>PDRU01000049.1 GCA_002748225.1 Spirochaetales bacterium
AAATTAAAACGTTATGACTTAAATTCCCAAAAATTACGGAAGAACCCGGACCGAATCGCGCAATATCAGCCGGCAGTCCAGCCGGAGCTCCCGTGCCGCGCCGCTGTAAGCACCTGAAAGACGGTCCAGCAGCAGCGAGGCCACATTCTGCCCCATTTCTTCGGCAGACTGCGCTATAGCTGTAATACTTGGGCGGAAAATGGGAAAAAAGGGAGTATCATCAAAACTGATAACCGAAACATCCTCAGGGATTCGGCGTCCCATTTCTTCCAGAGCCCGCAGCATTCCAATGGCGATCAGATAATTGCTGGCAAAGAGTGCCGTAGGCGCTTTACTCTGCGATAAAAGATTTTTAGCTCCAAAATAACCGGCTCTTGTATTCCATGTTCCTTCAAAAACCAGCGAACTATTTTCAGCAATGCCGCCGTCTTTCAGGGCCTGCCGGTACCCGTTATACCTGTTCACTGCTGTTGAATCCTGCAGATTACCTGTAATAAAACCTATCCGCCGATGATTCATGGCCAGAAGATGACCCACCGCGGAACGCACCGCTTCAAAATCTTTAGCAAATACCCGGTCAATATCCATTCCGGGCACCTCATTATTGAAGACCACCACCGGTTTACCCTGATCCAGCAGCTGCTCAAGTCTGCCGCGGCGGCAGTTGAGACCCGACATGGCCAAGGCATCAAAATTTCTTTCAAGAAGCTGCTCCATCGCTTTATCAAATAAATCAAGCTGTCCTTCGTGATGATAGGTGGTAAGGGCATACCCGGTTTCCTGAAATTTACGCGCCAGAGTAGAAAGCACTCCCATGTTAAATTCATCATAGCCGGAAATAATTAAACCAATAGACTGCGATTTTCCGGTTTTCATGGAACGGGCAAAATGATCCGTTCTGTACTGGAGCTTGCGGATAGACTCTTCTACGGCTGCACGGTTATCTTTCCGGATGTTCAAACCGTTGATATAACGGGAAACTGTTCCTATGCTGACACCGGCATCAGCAGCCACATCCTTAATGGTTGCCCGTTCTCCTGTTCTTTTTTTCTCCATGGCTCAGTCCCCTTGCAGCATAATTGTATGCTAACATGCCCCATGCAGGAAGAGCCTACAGTCAGTGTTATCATTCCCGTTTACAACCGCGAGAGTCTGCTCAAACGGGCTCTGGATTCAGTCCGCGGCCAAAGTTTCCGCGGCTTTGATATTCATGTAATAAACGACGGCAGCACCGACGGCACCGGAGAACTTATACATCAATACATAAAAAATCACCCGGAAATCTCCATATTCTGCCATACAACAGGGAACAGGGGCGTTTCTGCGGCACGCAATCTGGGAATTCAGCAGTCTACAGGCCGGTATATTGCCCTGCTTGATTCAGATGATGAATGGGAGCCGCGCAAACTCAGCCGTCAGCTGGAATATCTCAAACACAACCCCGAATGCCGCCTGGTCCACACCGGAGAAACATGGATCCGCGGCAGACAAAAAGTGAATGCTCCGGCCAAATACAGGAAATATGGAGGCGAAGTGTTCCTGCAATGCCTGCCGCTGTGCATGATCGGTCCGTCCACCGTGCTGGCAGACAGAAGCGTGTTTGAGCAGTTCGGACTGTTTAATGAAGAGTATCCGGTCTGCGAAGACTACGATCTCTGGCTCAGAATAAGCAGCCGCATGGAAGTGGGACTGGTCACTGAAGACACTCCCCCGGCAAGACCGGCGCGCCGCAGCTGTAAAAAAGGAAATTCGCCGGAAAGCAGATGTTTTTCTTCCCGGATGCCTGAAACACGGCCGGACCGCGCGCTATAATGAAACAGCTGCTTTAATAAAGTCTGTAATGCCGGACTTTGCCTTCCCCGAACCGGCAGACAGGCAGGGA
This sequence comes from Spirochaetales bacterium, assembly GCA_002748225.1. Taxonomy (GTDB): domain Bacteria; phylum Spirochaetota; class Spirochaetia; order DSM-2461; family DSM-2461; genus UBA2779. Next base: position 1,883 of record PDRU01000049.1, read on the forward strand.
GAAAAATTATGAGACTCTGGTCCCTTCATCCTCAGTATCTGGACGCCAAAGGGCTTGTTGCGCTGTGGCGGGAAGGCCTTCTGGCACAAAAAGTTCTGGCGGGGCAGACAAAAGGATACCGGAATCATCCCCAGCTTATCCGCTTCCGCGGGCAGTTAAACCCGCAGGAAAGCATAGGCGCTTATCTAAGCGGTGTTGTTCTGGAAGCCGAAAGACGCGGCTACAATTTTCAGAGAGATAAAATCAGCTGTCCGCGCTTTTCCGGCGCAATGAAGCATCTGAGCATTCCCGTAAGCTCCGGCCAGATAGAATACGAACGCCTTCACCTCATAACAAAGCTTCAGAAACGCGACCGGCGGAAACTGGCCGAGCTGGAAGGCCTTGATGTCTGGCTGCCCCACCCGCTCTTCAGTATTGTGGAAGGGCCGGTGGAAGTCTGGGAAAAAACCTGAACCGCGCCGGCTTCAGAGGGCGGCGGACTGCGGCCGCGGACTCCCGGAAGGGTGCGGACTTTCAGAGCGCCTGCTCCCGGGCCTCTCTTTATAGCCAAGCCGCGGACTCACGGAAGGGCGCGGCCTTGCCCTGACAGCGCGCCCGCTCCCGGCCGGTTCCAAACAGAGCCACAGCCTCCTCCACGGCAGAGGCAAAACCTCCCTCTCCGGCAGGATATAATCGTTACCCAGAGCCATAACACTCCCGGCAGAAAGGCCCCTCCGGGCACACCATTCCGACAAAGCGCCGCCCTTGTTCACTCCGGCCGGAAAAATCTCCAGCCAGGCGGATGAGTGATCCAGCGGTGATGTACCGGTAAAAACAGACCACTCCGACAAAGCCGATATAAGATCGGAATCCGGAGCAGGAAAAGAGGGACGGATAACCAGAATATGAACAGCACCTTCCGGAAACGCCCGGGCCACTCCGCCGGGAGGCAGAGGTTTGGCCCACCGGGCATACAGCTTCAGCCGGGAGTCGAGATCCGCGTTTTCCGGCCGCCGGCGCACCCAGCTGAAATTCCCGGAACGGGGAATACGGTGCAGAATGCAGTAATCTTCGCCAAAATCATTCAGAATACCCGCTATCCGCTGCACCTCCCCGGCGGACAGCCAGTGCAGCTCCCGCGGCAGAGCTTCGGAAGCAACCTGCAGACCGGCCCCGGAAGAAAACAGAATCTCATCCGCCAGTTCTCTCAAACCATCAACCCATTGCAGAGAAAGGGAGTTCCGGCCTGTTACAACAAGAAGGGGAATACCGGCTAAGCGGAGTTTCTCTGCGGCCCGGAATTCCCCGGCCCCGATAACTCCTTTTACCGCGATAGTTCCGTCAAGATCCGAAGCAAGTACTCCTTTTAACTTCATACAGGTTCAAAAACAGTCAACTCAGCGTCTTCTGCCCCCGCGGAAAAGAGGAGAAAGGTAATTATCCAGATTCCATTTTTTATTAATCCAGCGGATAATCCGTGAATACAGCACAAATGTAGCCGCAATGGAGCCGAACATCGTTACAATAACAGCCAGCCAGGAAAGAGCCGCGTTTACTTCTTCCACATTGCGGAAAGCAAAGTTAAATGCCAGAAACAGCAGCAGTGCTATTACAACCAGAAGCAGCAGGTTAAGAACTGTCGCCGCAAGCAGAAACAGAACGGTGTTTAGTTTTTTATTCATCGTTCCTCCCGGATCATCAGTATAACAGCCAGAACCGCGGACACCACCAGAGTGGCATCTGCAACATTGAAGGTAGGCCAGCGTTCCAGACCGAACAGGCCGTAGAATTTAAAATCAAGAAAATCCACCACACCTTCAGGGCGGAATACACGGTCAATCTGATTTCCCATACCGCCGCCGACAATAGCCGCCAGAACCCAGCGCATTCCGGAACTCAGATTTTTGTCCCGGATCATGTAAACCGCCGCGCCAATGAGCACAAGCAGTGGAACAGCAATAAACAGAACTGCCCGCAGAACGTCAGAAAAACCGCCGCCCATGCCAAAAGCCACTCCGGTGTTGCGCACATGAATCAGACGGAAAAAATCCCCTCCAAAATTCCAGGCAACGGTGTAAAGAGGAATAGCCCTGACAACCATCAGCTTGGTTATCTGATCAGCTGCCAGTATCAGAGCTGTCAGCAAAAAATACCTGTAACGTTTCAAAAACATCTCCTCCAGCAGAGTTTCAGTATCCCGTGGGAATATCAATAAACAGCGTGTCCAGTCCCAGAACAGACGCAGCTTCTTCCGCCATGGCCTGTACTCCGAAAATTTCGGTCAGGTAGTGCCCGGCAAACAGCACATTGATTCCGGCCTCACGGCATTCATGGTATATGTTATGGGATGAATCGCCGGTAATGTAAAGATCCAGTCCATGGGCAATGGCCTGAGACACCTCCCGGGTACCGCCTCCGGAGATCATTCCCACAGTCCGTATATTACGGGGACCGAAGCGCAGCGCGTTAATCCGCTCATCCCAGAAACCGAATAAACGTTCAATAAGAGTTTCCAGCTTCTCCGGCTTCGGGAGTACTCCTTTAAAACCAATATGACGGCCCTTGTACTCTCCAAACGGCTGAACATCACCCAGTCCCAGAAGCTGAACCATCCGGGCATTATTCCCCAGCTCCGCGTGACGATCCAGCGGAAGATGGCAGGCATACAGCGCCATATTGTTGTTCATCAGAAAGCGCACCCGTTCCCCCAGTACTCCCGTCAGAGGCATGGCCGGCCCCCAGAACAGACCATGGTGCACAAACAGCGCCTGGGCTCCTTCAGCAGCCGCACGCTGAAAACTGTCCATACAGGCATCCACCGCAAAAACCATCCGGCTTATATCCATATCCGGATCACCCACCTGAATACCGTTCATGGAAGCGTCAATGGAATCAATCACATCAAATTCCAGCCGCTCCCGGGCCCAGCTGTCAAATTCCGATAATTTCATCATTCCTTATTATACCCTATTCCTCCGTCTGTAAAAATACGGCACCCCGCCTTTTCCCAAACCGCCGCAATGGAGTATATTCTTTTCCATGCCTCAATATCCCCGTGAACTTCCCTGTGAAGAAATAGAACTGAACATAGAACTCCCCAGTCTGGAGAATGCCGGAGAAGATATTAACGACAAAAACTGGGCTCTGATCGGACAGGAGAGGGCTGTCCAGGCTCTGGAAATGGGTGTTTCCATCCGCGCCAAAGGCTACAACATATTTGTTGCCGGAGAATCCGGCACCGGCAAGCATACAGCCGTCCTTGACGTCTTATCCCGCCACCGGCAGAAAAACGGTTTTCTGCGGGATATTGCCTATCTGCAGAATTTCAGTGAACCGGACAAGCCCATAACACTTTCCTTCCCGGAAGGAAAAGCCGAAGTGTTCCGCGCCGACATCAAACGCCTTATTGAACGCCTGAAAGACCGCGTTACCCTGGACCTGGACACGGAAAGCTACAAGGCCCGCAGAGATTCCCTGATTACGGAAACCGAAAATGCCGAGAACAAGGTTCTTTCTGATTTTGAATCCAGACTGAACGCCGAAGGCTTCAGTACTATTCAAACCGGCGATAACGAAGAAGAACAGGCCGCGGATATTGCGCCGGTCATTGACGGCGAAATTGTTCTTTTTGAAGATCTTCAGGATCTTGTTTCATCCGGTAAAATTCCTGAACAGCTCTGGATAGAAACCCGTGAGCGCTACTTTGCCTACATGGACGCCATGAAACGCATCTACCGCGAACTGCGCACAGCCAGAGAAGAACTGGACAACACGCTGAAAGAACTGCGGGAAAAAACAATTGAACCGGGTATTGCCGAAGAGTGCAGGGCGGTCAGTTCCTGCTGGGACGATCCGAAAGTTCTTTCCTATCTGGAAAACCTGAAAAAAGACGTTATTGAAAACGCTGACTGGTTTTCCGGAGAAGAAGACGAAACAGAAGAAGCCGATCTTTCCGTACGCTACGGTGTGAACATTGTTGTTAACCGGGCCGGCAGCTCCGAACTGCCTGTTATACATGAAACAAACCCCACAAAGACCAACCTTTTCGGCGCCATTGAAGCCCGCTACGACATGTCTGGAGAACTGAAAACCAACATGATGATGATCAAGGCCGGTTCCATACTCCGTGCCGACGGCGGTTTTCTCATTCTTCAGGCGGAAGACATTTTTTCCAAAGAGGGACTCTGGCCGGAGCTGAAACGGGCACTTCAGACAGGTCATGTGGTGCCCGAAGTGCAGTCAACCCCGCTGGGGCCCCTGCCCATACTCATGAAACCGGAACCGGTTATTGCGGAAACCACCGTTATTATGGTCGGCCCGGCCGGAATATACGAAACCCTCTGCGCCCAGGATCAGGAATTCCTGAAACTCTTTAAGGTAGCAGCCGAATTCAGCCCCATTATGCCCCGTAAAGCGGATACAGAGCGTGAATACGCCAGCTTTGCCCGCACCCTCTGCACACGGGAAAAACTGCTTCCGCTGGAGAGGGAAGCCATAGAGGAACTGATAGCCTACGGTGTACTTCTGGCCGAAAGACGCAACCGCCTGAGTACCCGCTTCAGTCTTATTGCCGATCTCCTCCGGGAATCGGACTATCTGGCATCCAGAGAACAGTCAAAAACCATAGGCCGGCAGACCGTCCGCAAAGCCATTGCCGCGCGTGAATACCAGGGTAACCTGCCGGAAGAAATGCTGATAGAACAAATTAGGGAAGGCACCCTGCTCATAGATACCGACGGACGGCAGATCGGAACAGTTAACGGCCTGGCCGTCCTGGAAAGAGGTTCCTACGCCTTTGGAACTCCGCTGCGCATTACCGTTTCGGTGTCCCCCGGCAAGGAAGGACTGATCAACGTTGAAAGAGAAGCCGGACTCTCCGGAGAACTGCACGACAAGGGAGTGTTTCTGCTGGAAGGCTACCTGCGCCACCGTTACGCCCGGCATATGAACATTTCCCTGACAGCTTCCATTGCCGTGGAACAGTCCTACTATGAAATTGACGGAGACTCGGCCTCAGCGGCCGAACTGGCAGCCCTGCTTTCAGCCCTGGCGGAAGTTCCCCTGCGCCAGGACATTGCCGTAACCGGTGCCATAAACCAGCAGGGGCTCATACAGCCGGTCGGCGGCATTCGGGAGAAAGTTCAGGGGTTCTTCCAGGCGTGCGAAACCCGGGGACTCACCGGACAGCAGGGAGTTATTGTGCCGTCAAGAAATGCCTCAGCCGTTATACTCCCGGAAAAAGTAATTGATGCGGTCAGACAGTCTCATTTTCACATCTGGGCCGCCGATACTATTGACGAAGTATTAACCCTGCTGACAGGTTTGAACGCAGGAAAAATACGGCGTAACGGACGCTTTAGTAATCATAGTTTTAATGAAAAAGTCCGGCGGAGTCTGATGGAACTGACCCATCTGGCCCAATAAGAGGTATACGGGTTAACTTTTTATGTTTGACACAACTGAGTACCTGTGTCTTAATAAAAAACAAGTATAAAAGTATAATATGAGGTTATATTTATATGCCAAATCCCAAAATAGTTGATAAGATCAAACAATCCATACGCATGTCTCTGCCTTTAACCATTACCACCTATAAACTGCCGCATGAGACGGAATTGCAGATTGACGAGATTCTGGAAGCCTATCTTAAGGAACTGGGACAAAGCGAACTGCAGAACCACCTTTCATACTGCCTCAAGGAACTGGCAGTTAATGCAAAAAAAGCCAATACCAAACGGGTTTATTTTAACGAGAAAAAGCTCAACATTGAAAACCGTGAAGACTACGCCGAAGGCATGAAGGGCTTCAAGGAAGAAACCCTGACCAATCATGAGTACTGGCTGGAAAAACAGAAACAACAGGGTCTTTACATCAAATTCATTTTCCACCCCAAAGACCGGAACTTCCGCATATCAATCGAAAACAACGTGGAAATAACCCGCCGGGAACAAATGCGTGTATACGACCGCATTGCCCGTTCCCGCGCCTTTGACACCCTGGAAGAAGCCTTTGCTGAAGTTCTGGACGACTCCGAGGGTGCCGGTCTGGGAATTGTCATACTCATTCTCATGCTGCGCAAAATGGGCCTGGATGAAGATTCCTATGAAATTGAAGGCGACAACGGCATAACCTCAGCCAGCATTACCGTACCCATCCATGAAATCAAGCTGGAGAAACTGGACATGCTCATTAACCAGATTGTTAATGAAATTGACCGTCTGCCTCCCTTCCCCGAAAACATTACAGCCATACAGCGGCTCATTAACGACCCCAAAAGCGAAATGACCGACATTGCCCGGAAAATCAGCACCGACCCCACACTGACAGCCGACCTGCTGCGCACAGTCAATTCGGCCCAGTTCATGCTTCCCAACAAAGTGGACAACATTGTCGACGCCGTTAAAATGCTTGGCCTGCGCGGTATAAAAAACATGCTCTACAACTACGGAGCCGAAAAGATACTCGATCTGCCCGCGCACCCGGAACTTTGGGAACACGCGCACCGGACGGCCTTTTACAGCTTTACACTGGCCCGGCAGATTACCCGCAGTAAAGACATTATTGACGATGCCTACGTCGGCGGTGTTCTGCACGACATCGGTAAAATAGTGTTCTCGTCAGTTCACCCTGATCTGCTGACAAAAATTCAGAATTTCAGCAGCGCCCGCGATATTTCTCCCGGACTTTTTGAAGATCTGTCCGCCGGTTACAACCACGCGGAAATTGGAGCCAAAATAGCCGAAAAATGGAACTTTTCCGACTCACTGGTAGAAGCTATCCGCTATCACCATGAACCGAACGGCTGCCGCCCCGAATACCGGCTGAGTGTGTACTGCGTATATCTGGGGGCAGCCATGTGCGACTACGAATCAGGAGAAATTGCCTACGATCTAATGGACCA
>PDRU01000203.1 GCA_002748225.1 Spirochaetales bacterium
TCCCTGTGGGAGTCTATCTGATCTTTGTAGGGCGGCAGGGTAACAAACAATGAACCTCTGTTAGGTATGTCGCTTTCAGAAAAACCGCCGCTGTTGCCGGCCAGTATGAAAATGTCTTTGTAGCCTTTCAGTTCTTCACGGGCAATGCCGGCCAGCTGCATCAGGGTGTCCCGGGTTACTTCATAACGGGTTCCCACCGGCAGTTCCAGCTCCAGGGAAATAAAATCTTCGGCCTGTTCCGGTGCCAGTTCCAGACCCACGTTGCCTCCCAGAGGTTCCATGACAAACAGACTGATAATAAAAAGGAGAATCATAATAAGACCGGTCAGGCCCTTATTATCCAGAACCCGGGAGAGCAGACGTTTATAGCCTTCATCCAGACGGGTAAAGCTTTTTTCTATGCTGCTGTCCAGCCCGGCCCAGAAGGCGTTTTTGAGGGGCTTCTGAGTGCGGGTGTAGAGTTTCAGATATTTTCCTGTCAGCACCGGAATAAGTGATACAGCCACAAGAAGGGAGGCCAGAAGGGAAATAATAATGGTGAAGGCCAGATCCTTAAACAGAACACCGATAATATCCAGTTCCCGTTTGAACATAAGCAGGGGCAGGAAAATTCCCACCGTTGTCAGAATGGAGGCGGTAATGGCGGTTATCATTTCCTGGGCGCCCAGATGGGCCGCCGGCACAGCCTTGGCACCTTTTTCCCTGTAGCGGAAAATGTTTTCCAGAATAACAATGGACGAGTCCACTATCATTCCAATACCCAGAGCCAGCCCGGCCAGAGTCATAATGTTAAGGGTGAGCCCTGAAAAGTACATAATCATAATGGTAACGAGCAGACTGACTGGAATGGACAGACCTATAATGAAGGTACTCTTGAAGCTGCGCAGGAAGACAAAAAGAACACCCATGGCCAGAAGGGCGCCCAGTATGGCCGAGCGTCTTACCCCTGCCAGCGACTGACGTATAATTTTGGTTGTATCGTAGACAATCTTCAAACTGACACCGGCGGGAAGGTAGTTGTAAATTTCATCCAGTTTGGCAATAACGTTATCTGCCACTTCCACGGCGTTGGTGCCCGACTGTTTCTGTATGGAAAGGAAAATACCCGGTTCATTGTTTACGTAAAAACTGCTGGAAGCGTCTTTCCATGAATCTGTTACTTCCGCAATGTCGCGCAGACGTACCGGCGCGGCCGAGCCCATGCTTTGGCCTGTAAGCGGGTTGATACCCCCGCCTTTGTAGGTAATAACGGC
>PDRU01000050.1 GCA_002748225.1 Spirochaetales bacterium
TTTTTTCCAAAACAGCGCCTGAAACACAAAGTAAAAAACTGACCCAGCTCTAGCCGCTGCGGGATAATTCCGCATAGCGCACCGCGTCGCATCTGCTGAGCACCAGGCCGCAGCTGACAGCACAGATATCCAGCGCTTCAGGAGTAAAAAAACCGATATGCGTGGCATCAGAGCGGTAATGCCAGCCTTCAAAGTCGTCCGGATGCCGGGGCAGAAATTCCGTCGAAACACACAAAGCCCCTTCAGCCTCCAGCCGCGCGGCCAGCCCTTGAAGCACGTCCACAGGCTTACTCAAATGCTCCAGCACTTCCACCGCGCAGATAAGCCGGAAAAAACCCTCTGGTTTTCCGGGCGCAAAATAGACATCTTCGCAGACAGCCTCATAGCCCTGCGCCCGCAGAATACGGGTCAGCACAGGCTCGGGACCGCTGCCGAAGTCAAGAACGCGGGCATTTTCCCTCGGCGTAAAAGTGAGCGCAAAGGAAAGAAAACGTTTCAGCCAGGCCACATAGCCCGCATTTTCCAGTGAGTTGTTATGCCGCAAATAACGCTCTTTCTCTTCAGCCGCGTTCAGATAAAACGCCTCATCGAGGGCTGTATAACGGCAGTTAAGGCACTGATAATATATTTTATTGTCTGATTCTGTCTGTATAACGCGCAGACTGCCCTTTCCGCACACTCTGCACCTGTTCATCCGGACTGGGCAACACGGTTGGCCAGCGCCACCCACTCTTCGGGACTGACGGTTTCCGGACGGCGGGACAAGTCTATTTTCTCCGCGGCAAAGGCTTCGGCAACCTTTTCTTTGCCGGGGAATCCCTTCAGGCGGACAGCGGCATTCAGGTTGTTTCCCAGCGTCTTTCTGCGGGAGGCAAAAAGTGAACGGACAATAAGCCGGAATTCCTGCGGGTTAAGAATTTCTCCGCAGGGAGTTCCCGCGCGGAGCAGCATAATGCGGGAATGCACCCGGGGAGCCGGATAAAAGGAACCGGGAGACAGCCGCCCTCCATCCTGCAGATAAGCACTGGTCTGACAGAGTACCGAAAACGATGAGTAATCCTTTGTTTCCGGCACCGCTTTCATGCGCCGTCCCATTTCATCCTGAACAGTAAAAACACTTAAAGGCGCCACCCGGTCTGATTCAATAAAGGAAGCAATAACCGAAGAGGCCATGTTATACGGCAAATTCCCCAATATACGCTGAGGCGCAGCTTCACTCCACTGCGCCGGCCAGGTACGGAGAACATTTCCTTCAATAATTGTCAAACGCCCGGAAACCAGCGACTCGGCAAGCCAGCTGCAGTAGGCCGGATCAATTTCAAAAAGGGTCAGGCGCACCCCCGCATCAAGCAGCGCGCCGCTCATGGCCCCCAGCCCCGGACCTATTTCCCACACATTCTGATCTTTTTCCAGTTCCAAAAGCGAAAGAATTTTTTCACGCGCCCCGCGGTTAATCAGAAAGTTCTGTCCCCAGCGTTTCCGGGGTGCCAGATCCCGGCTTTGGAGAAAAGCACGGATTGAGGGGGGGGAATCGTGGTTCAGCTGGTTCATACTGCTCGTAATGACGCCTCCAGGCAATAATAAAAATAATTATAGCCGGTATAACGGGTAACAGCCAACTCCACCCCGCTTCCATTTTTATGCCCGGAGCCTGTTTGAAAAAAACAATTAATTTTTCTTCCATATTCACCAGATTATTAACAAATGCCGCTCCCGGGGACACCAGTACATTACCGGGAAATACGCACTCGGTTATCATCAGCAGTAATCCGCCCAGCATGGAAATCGCCAAAAACGGCGTCAGAAGCGGAGCGGCAATCAGACCAATGGGCCGCCAGAGACCAAAATGCCGGATAACAAGCGGCACAGTGGCCATCTGAGCCCCAATGCCCGCACCAATAACAAACGCTGTTTTCCGGCTCATAAAGCGCTGCAGCAGCACAGATGTCATGCGCCCGGCGGTCATTAAACCGGCCAGCGCGCAATAACTGAGCTGAAAGGACAGCTCGCCGAGTTCCCTCGGGAAAAGCATAAAATGCAGCAGAAAAGCCAGCGACAGGGAACCCAATCCGCCGATACGCCTGTGCTGCAGTCCGGCGGCGGTCCATATCCCGTACATCAGCACAGCCCGCAGCAGGGAGGGACCGCCGCCGACAAGAATCAAATAAAAAAACGCGCCGCAGAACGAAAGAAGAGCCGAAACCCGATACCCGAAAACCGGCTTGAGCGCAATGCGGAAACACAAAGCCAGAAGCCCCACATGAAAACCGGAAAGCGCCATAAGATGAAGTGTGCCTGTCTGCCGGAATCCGCGCATAAGAACAGAACCCGAATCAATCCGTTTTCCAAGCACCAGAGCCGACATATAAGCAAAAGTATCCGGCGGGGAATCTCTGAACACGTTTATCAGGGCCTTCTCAAGAGAACGGAACACTCTGAACCGGAATTGATAAAAACAATGCTGCCAGCCTTCGTTCTTCCAGGAATCCGCAATAAACAAGGGAAAGGATTCACCGCTGCCCGGCTCTGCCGTTTTTCCGCTGCAATAAACAATACAGCCTTTTGCAAGTTCATCAGGAAAACCGCCGCCCATAAGCGTTATTACCCCGGCAGAATCGGCTGAAAGGAATTCACTGCCGGCCATTTCCAGAACAGTTTCCACGTACCAGCAGCTGCGCTGAATAATACGGGGATCTTCTTTTAAGCGCACCCTTACCCGGGAAACATCTGTATAACGGATACCTGTCCAGGTGTTTTCTTCCTGAATCCGCAAGAGCGGCAGAACTGCTCCGGCCAGAAAAACACCCAAAAACAAAAAGAGAATAAATACCCGGGACGGTAAAGACAAATTATGTTCAGCAGCGAATTCCCGCCCGAACTTCCTGAATAAAGCAGGAAAAACAATACAGACAACAGCAAGAGCGGCCGCGGGCAGAAAGGGAAAAAAGTTACAAAGCAGTATTAAGAGACACGCCCCGCAGGCAGCCGCCGGGCAATAAATAAGCAAGGGCGTTTTGAACTGGTTCATAACACAGCGTATAACCAGCTGTATGCACTGCGGTCTTTACTTTCTAATTGATGCTTTCCAGTTCTGCCATATCATCGGAAAATTCCTCCAGCATATCCATTGTTTCGAGCACTTCAGCGTCTTCTACGTCGGCGTCGTCTACCTCTGCGTCTTGCACTTCCGCGTCTTGCACTTCCGCGCCGTCCGGGTCTGCTGATATTTCAGGATTTTCCTCTTCTGTCAGTTCTTCAGGTTCATCGTCATTTTCCGGAACAAGTCCGGAAATAACACGGAGAGTCTCGCGGCTTTCTTCGTTTTCCCCCCGCGCGCGCTTCCGGTCAATGTCAAAGACGTAGGAGAGAAGAATCATACGGGTATTTTCGCCCGGCGCCAGGAATTCAACATGCAGAATAGAGGTGTTTTTTTCTTCGTTGTACTGAACCCGTTTAACCACTCCCGAAACAACAACCACCTCATTACGGATCTTGAACTGAAGTTTAATCGGCTTGTTCTTTTTCCCGCGGCCGCCTGCCCGTACAGCCGCACCGTCTTCAGAAATATCCGTTATCAAACATGAAGCACCTGGAGACGATTCCAGCCACTGATTGGCCTCGTCTATACTTTTCAGATAATAGATTCTGGCCGGAATTTCAGCCGCAGCCCGAACCGAGCGGCGTTTTTGACTGCGCAGTATGTTGTCTGTATGATGCATTCGGAAATGCAGGTTGCGATGGTCGTAATACTGTTCAAACAGGCGTGACTGGAAGAAATATCCGGCATCGTTCTGTCTCCAGAAATAAACGTTCATTTTTCCTGAACGCCAGCTGAAGCCGGGAGGCAGCGGCTTTCCCACGGGTATGGTAATGGTTAAATATCCGGGAGAATTTTCGACAACACGCGAAGTATAAATACCGGCCCCTTCCGCGCGGATTGTCAGTTTCTGTCCTATAACAATGTTCCGGGTACTTTTCAGGCCGGAACGGTGCTTGCTTTTATTCAATTCCAGCTGATTGCGGTAGTTGAAGAGTTTTTTCAGAATAACTGTTTCGCTGTCAGTTCCCTTTCTTTCAGAGAACTTTTTGGTTCCGGCTATCTGATTGATTGCCTTGTCCAGCTCTTCTATGGAACCGTAAATGGCTGGAGGATTCTGCAGCCTGGCCCGTCTGACGGCATTCCACAGCAGGTTTATTTCGGCAAGAGAGAAACCGGCGTCCATTCCCTTGGCATAAAACCCCACCCGCCCCTGAGACTTTACAGGAACTTCAGGAGTGCCGGAAGGCTGATAAACCAGAAAAACCAGCAGGGCAATAAGTAATACGAAAGCAATTATCCACATATTAATTCCACATTCCCGTTTTATTATCGGTGCAAAACATGTAAAATCTCATTAATGAGACAGCTGCAGACACTTTATCTCTTCACTTTTTTCTTTCTGCTGCTGTTTTTGTTTCCATTTTCATCTGTTTTTCCCCGGGCTGTACATCAGTTAATATACCAGATATGCGTTTTTCTTCTGCTGCTTTTTTCTTCACTGAACACTTCAGCGCAGAAAAGAACGCGGCGCGGCTGGAAAAAGCCCCGGGCTCTTCATATGGCAGAAGCGGCCCTTTTGGCGTTATGCACGCTGGGAGCCGGCCTGCTCCTGCGGCCGGCCGAATTACCGCCCGGCATGTTCAGCACATCTCTGCCGCTACTCACCGCCATGGCAGGATTGGCGGCTCTGAGCGAAGAACTGTTTTTCCGCTGCTGGCTCTTAAGCGAGTTTACAGCCGCCGGATTTTCTTTCTGGCATATTGCGTGTATTTCATCTCTGGTATTCGCCTCGCTGCATCTTTGGGAAGGAGTAAGCGCGGCTCTTCTGGCATGTATAACCGGAATTATTTACTGCGCGGCTTTCCGCCGCTGGGGCAGTTTATGGCCTCTTTTTACGGCGCACCTGCTGCACAACTTTGCGGCTCTGTTATGGAACCGCCTGCAGGTTTAACAAGAACTCTTCCGGTGTAATCGCTGCGGTGAATAAGAAGATGATGCTCGGCAAAAAATTCATCTACAGCCTGCCGGGCACCGGTAAAATGTCCGTAGTCGTCCACTATCAGTACGCCTTCAGAAATCAACAGGGGATACAAAACCTGAAGTTCCTTAAGAGTAGAGGCATACCAGTCGGTATCGAGGCGCAGAAGAGAGAGCCTGCCGGGCAATTGGGTGTTTAATGTCTCTTCGACACGGCCGGGAACAAAAACAAAGGAGCTTTCCGGCAGGGGAGACGCTTTCAGAACGCCCTTAACTTCTTCCATACCGGCAGCCCACCACCCCTGCGGATTCCGCTCACTCAGGCTTTGACCGCTGACAGCTATTTTATCTTCAGTACCGGGTTCCGGCATTCCGCTGAACGTATCGTAGAGCCAGATACGCCGGCTTGAAGAAACAGATTCCTCAGCGGCAAGCACCAGTGAGGCCAGCAGACAGGCACCGCCCTTCCAGACACCGCATTCGGCAATATCTCCGGGTATGTTATTCCGGCAGATATATCTAACGGCTTCGGTTAAAGCCCAGCCTCTCTCGGGTGAAATTAAGGTGTAATCTTTCACCTGTTCCCAGAAAGAAAGAAACTGCTCATCCATGTCGCTCAGGTACTGTTCAGGCGGTATGGCGGCCCACCCGGCCTTCTTCAGTACACCGGCCATGGATTCGAGTTCCCTGCGGTCAATACTCACGGCGCAGTGTAAAAAAAGGCATCAGCGAACCCCCAGGAACGGACGGTGCTTAACACAACCCCCATTTCCGCGGGTCTGAGCGGACCGACAAACAGTTTATACAAAATACCGTTTGCCGTTTTGTCTTCATCAAAGGAAATGGGATAAGAAGGTGATTTATCCTGCAAATTCAGCATGGTCTGTTTTAAAACGGCCTTATTCCTGTAGGCGCCTATCTGAACGTACCGGTTGCCGCGCATGGTATTGTTTCCGTACACATCGGCAGAAGCGGCTGCTTCTTTTTCTTCGGCCAGTTCAGCTTCTATTTCTTTTGCCAGCTCTGCCAGTTCTGCATCAATTTCCTCAACACTTTTTTCTGAAGCAGATGGAGAGTTCTTTTCCGCCGCCTGCGGGGGGCGGAGTTCCGAGGGCATCAGAAAAAACTGAATTTTTTCCGTCTCTTCGACAGCAGCGGGAAGTTCTTCCGGAACCGGGCCGGAGTCCGCAGGTTCTCCGCCGGCAGGCAGCTCTTCTCCGGCCGGTGCGGAAAAGGGCGCTTCTGTTTCTGCAGCGTTTTCTTCAGA
>PDRU01000206.1 GCA_002748225.1 Spirochaetales bacterium
GCCCGGGTACACCGCCGCAGTCTGGATACCGGCAAGATGGAACTGCAGTACGGCGATGATGATGTCCAGCCTTTCAGCTTTTCAACCGAGAATCTGCAGCGCCCGGCTCTGCCCTGTTACATTACCTACACTTCTGAAAAAACACACCGGATTATCCGGGATAATCTGGGCCGCTCTCCCTTGTTCTCCGGAAAGATTCAGGGAACCGGTACCCGTTACTGTCCCTCTATTGAAGATAAGGTGGTAAAATTTCCCCAGAGGGAACGCCACCATGTATTTGTGGAGCCGGAAGGTCTGGATACAGAGGAAATGTATCTGAACGGCCTTTCCACCAGTCTGCCGGAAGATACTCAGGCCGACTACATTCACAGTGTCCCCGGTCTGGAAAATGCCGAGATTATGCGGCCGGGCTACGCTGTGGAATACGATTATCTTGATCCTTCCCATCTGACGCCGGCTCTGGAGTCTAAGCGAATGCGTAACCTCTTTATTGCCGGGCAGACGAACGGCACCAGCGGTTATGAAGAAGCGGCCTCTCAGGGACTGATGGCAGGTATTAACGCGGCTCTCCGGCTGGAAGGCAAGGGGCCTCTTGTTCTGCTCCGTTCGGAAGCCTATATCGGTGTAATGATTGACGATCTGGTTACTCTGGGAACTCAGGAACCCTACAGAATGTTTACCAGCCGGGCTGAACACCGCATTGCCCTGCGTCATCATAACGCAGACCTGCGTCTTTTCCCGCGCGGACGTCATGTCGGTCTGCACAGCCATGAGGCGGCTGAGCGTTTCGCGGCCAAAATTGAGCGTATGGAGGAAATACGCGAACTTCTGCGCCGTCGCACCCTGTCGGAAGAAGAAGCCGAAAAGAGCGGATGGAAGGCCCGAAGCGGCGGAGAAAGCTTTGCCCTGCTGCTGCGCGATCCTCAAATTGATTTTTCCCGTCTGGCCGAACTGGAGCCGGAACTGAGCCGGGATGCTTCGGATAAATGGCTGGAGCAGATTGAACTGGATATTAAATATGAAGGCTATCTGAAAAGGGAAGAGCGCCATGTGGAACGTTTTCGGAAAATGGAAAATCTTCCCATTCCAGCCGAAACCGACTGGGATGCAGTTCCCGGACTGTCTTCCGAAGCCCGGGAAAAACTGAAAATTGTCCGGCCGCTGAGTGTGGGGCAGGCTTCCCGGGTTCCCGGTGTCCGCTCCTCGGATGTCGCGGTTATTATGGTGCAGCTGG
>PDRU01000071.1 GCA_002748225.1 Spirochaetales bacterium
CCCCCGAAGAGCCGCATTAAATCATCATCCAGGGAAATGTAGAAGCGGGAGTAGCCCGGGTCGCCCTGACGGCCGGAACGTCCGCGCAGCTGGTTGTCTATCCGCCGCGACTCATGCCGCTCGGTACCCAGTACGTACAAGCCGCCCAGTTCTTTTACCTCGGCGTTCTGCTGCTGCCATTTGGCGTGTTCCTTTTCAAAAACGGCCTGAAATTCTTCTTCCGAGGCTTCCGGACCGACAAGCCGGCGCGCGCGGAATTCCGGGTTGCCCCCCAGTTTAATGTCCGTACCGCGTCCGGCCATGTTGGTGGCAATGGTTACAGAACCTTTGGCGCCGGCCTCGGCAATAATAAGTGCCTCCCTGTGGTGATTCTTGGCGTTCAGTATTTCATGTTTAATACCCTTACGGGTAAGGAAGCGTGAAAGCTTTTCAGATTTTTCCACGCTGACCGTACCCACCAGAATGGGCTGGCCGTTTTTGTTTACCCTGGCAATTTCTTCACAGATGGCTTCGAATTTGTAGTCTTCATTCAGGTAAATAATGTCGTTGTCATCCACGCGGTTTACCGGCCGGTTAGTGGGAATAACCACAACATCCAGATTGTAGATTTTGGCAAATTCCTTGGCTTCGGTGTCGGCGGTACCGGTCATGCCCGAGAGTTTGGAATACATGCGGAAGTAGTTCTGGAAGGTAATGGTTGCCAGGGTGCGGTTCTTCCGCGCGGGGCGGATTTTTTCCTTGGCCTCAATGGCCTGATGCAGACCGTCCGAATAGCGCCGTCCGTGCAGAATGCGGCCGGTAAACTCGTCAACAATCTGTACCTGGCCTTCCTGTACCACATAATCTTTGTCCAGACGGAAGAGCCGCCGTGCTTTAAGGGCCTGGGTAAAGTAGTGAATAAATTCAAAATTTTCTTCATCAAACAGGCTGCCGCTGCGCAGAATGCCTTCTTTCTGCAAAATGGCTTCAATGCTGTTCATTCCGTCGTTGGTAAAGGTTACCCGTTTGCTTTTTTCGTCCAGTTTGTAGTCGCCGACAGCCTGGGTTCCCAGAATGGGATCGTCGGGAGGGTAGTCGCCGGTCTGCGGATCTTTTTCGCATTCTTTGAGCTTCTGCACCAGCCGGTCGCAGAGAATGTACTTGCTCACATCTTCTTCTACCGGTCCGGAAATAATGAGGGGTGTTCTGGCTTCGTCAATGCCAAACTCGTTGTTGGTTCCGTAGGTAATGTCCCTGGAGTATTCTTCCCGGCGCTGCTGAGGATCCATACTGGAAAGGATAACTCCCACTGAAACACCCAGATAGCTGAATACCGGACGCATCCAGTCGGCATCGCGCTCGGCCAGGTAGTCGTTCACTGTAACAACATGCACGCCCAGACCGGTCAGACTGTTCAGGTAGGCGGCTGAAATACTGGCCAGGGTTTTACCCTCACCGGTTTTCATTTCGGTTATTTTGCCCTGATGCAGAACAATGGCACCCAGTATCTGAACATCGTAGGGACGTTCCCCCAGTGTGCGGCGGGCCGCTTCCCGTGCCAGGGCAAAGGCTTCGGGCAGAAGGTTATCCAGCTTTTCTCCGTCCGCAATACGTTTGCGGAATTCTTCGGTGCAGCGGGGAAAGTCTTCCTCTTTGAGTGAAAGAGCCCAGGACTCCTTTTCATTAACGGCGTGGAGAATGGGCATGAGAGCCTTGAGATCGTGTTCGTGCTTGGTTCCGAAAATTGCGGCGAGAAGTCCTTTTTTCATAGAATCAAAATACTTCCGGAGCGGATGATGCGTCAAGTTTCGACGGGCAATGCCGCCTTGTGCGTTGACATTTCTCCCGGCCCGCCGTTAGCATGTGTTCTGACGTTTATTCTGAGTCAGTTAAGGAAATGCTTTTGTTCCGGGAATTCCCTGCTTTAAAGATTTTTTCAGCTCTTGCGGCCGTTTCTCTGGCGCTGGTGCTCTTCGGTGTGCTTGGTTCATGCTCTCTGGGGGGGCGGGGGGCCGGGCTGAAACGCCATGATTTGTTTTCCATTTCCCTGGGTACTTTGCCGGGAGAGCTGGACTGGTTTTACCGGGACGGTTTCCGTATAGCCGGTACCGCCGATATTCAGGAACGGGACGGGCTTATTTATATTTCCGGGGGAAATGCCGGAAAGGTTATGGTGTTCAACTCCTACGGCGATCTTGTTACCTATGTTTACGATCCTGCGCGCAACCCGGCACCGGCGTCCGGAGAAGAAGGTACCGGCGTAGGTTCTGTCAGCAGCTGGCCGTTCCGCGATATAGGACACATTGCCGCTTACGGCGGAGGCTTTCTGGTAGAAGACGGTGTGGAAAAAGAGCGCCGGGTGGAAGAAGGGGAGTTCGGCGCCCTCTACGACAGGGTTGTATTGCGTTTTGACAGAGACGGTGAGTATCAGGGGCATCTGGGCAAGGAAGGACTGGGCGGTTCACCCTTTCCCTACATAGATTCACTTGAAGTAAGAAAAGACGGCGGTATAGTGGTAACATGCCGTGTCCCCGGGGCCTGGATGAGCTACTGGTTTGATCAGAACGGCCGGCCTGTTTCTACCGTGCGCATTGAACATGACCGTCTTCCCGGACTGAAAACCGGGGAAACGGCGGCGGTGTACTCGGTTAGACCGGACCCGGTGGAATGGGCACTGCATATCCGTATGGATGTCTACAGGGATGAAGACGGAGCCCGTGAACCGGAAGCCCGTCTGTATACGCTGAATCTTTCCACACTGGAATACTCCGAGCCCCTTGTTCTTTCCTATACCAGCCCGTTGGAAGAGACGGGAATTCCTTCCGTTCCGCTGGAATATCTGGGTACAGCGGCCAGCGGCGCTCATTTACTGCTGAGTACCGAAGGCCCGGAGATCTACCGCCTTATCCTGATGGACCCCCGGGGGCGTATTGTCCAGAACCGCCGTCTAAAGGTAGAAGCTTCGGCCACCATTTACAGGCGTTTCCGTCTGCAGCCGGATGGACTGCTGACGGGAATATTCTTCGGACCGGAGAAAGCTTCTGTGGCCTGGTGGCGTGTGGATAAACTTTTGAAAAATGTTAAGTAATTCCAGGGAAAGAGAAGAGATCAGCTGGTGGACAAGCCGGCACGGAAAACATAAATCTTCAACAGATGGTGTCCGCAGATCCCGCCGCCTTACTTTGCTCGACATTATTTTTCTGGCCGTTATGCTGGGCGTACTGGTTCCCTGGGTTTTGAGGATGAACAGCGAACAGAACCTGGGTCCCTACCGTGTGCGTATAGAGCAAAAGGCCGGCAGGGATGAGGATTGGCTGGTTCTGGAAATACGCCTGAAAAAATCATCTGAAGAAATTTCCCCGGAGGAGCTGATAGGCTGGCAGATACAGAACACAGAAGGCGGTATGCTGCATGAAGAATGGGATATTCCCCCGGAATCCGGCGCCAGCAGACAGTTTACGTATAAAATAAGCGGAGAATCGGCTTTGAAGTGCAGTGTTCATGCCGGCGGGGAAACTCTGGTTCAGCTTTTTGAAAATACGGCCGAAGCGGAACAATAAAGACACGCTTGTATAAAAAAAATGATTCTGCGAGTTGACGTTCCCGGAAGCGATAGGGTAGTTTGATTGTATCAGGTACCCTGAAAGTGGAGGCATGTAATGCAGATCTATTTATTGACAGTTCTGACAACTATCCTGGCCGGTCTGGCTCTGGCGGGCGAATTTCTGACAAAACGTTTTGAGCGTTATTCTGAATATACGGATTTTATGGCGAATCCGGTGTATCGCATTCTTCTGGGTGCCATGACCATTCTGATTGGTATTATTAACCTGTTTCCCAATTACGAGGGTAATGTGCTTATTCTTGGTGATTTGCTCCCCAGTCTCATTGGTATAGCCGGCGGAATTCTGCTGATCGCTGAATTCCTGAGCAAACAAAAAGAAACAGAAGTTAAAAAGGCCGCAGAACTGGCTGAAAAAGTGGAGAAGTTTTCCAGCCCCTATCTGACAATAGTGGGAATCAGTTCGGTTCTTATTGGTATTCTTCACGCCATTCTGCCGAAAGTAATTATTATCTGATACAGAGTATTGAATACTTCCGTTGCCGGTATTGCCCGGAATAATAACAGCGTTTTGCTTATGCATCGTCTTCCGGGCGGGAGTATGGGCGGAAGGTGGGAATTCCCCGGAGGCAAATGTGAAAGAGGGGAGTCTTTCAGGGAAGCGCTTGTAAGGGAATGGCTGGAAGAAACAGGCCTGTCTGTCAGCACGGGCAATGAGCTTGGGCGCAGCTGTTTTCAGCATAAAGGAAAAGATTTTACACTTGTGGCGTATGAAGTGTTTCTTCCCGATGCCCCGGCAGATACCCCGGCAGAGCCTGATTTAATAGAACACGACCAGTGGCGCTGGGTGAGTATTCCGGACATACCGGATCTGAACCTTGTCGACTCAGACCGCGCCTTGTTTGAAAATCTTCAGAGAAAGGGTGTCTTTTAGCCGGCTCAGTATACTCCGGGAAGGGGCGGACCGAAATCTGAATCTTTGAATTCCTTTCTTTCAATAAATTTGACATCCGGAGGCGGTGCCGGGAACAGCCGGAAGTCTTCACTTTCGTGAACAAGAATTTCAAGGCCGTCCTCGTTCAGTCCGCCGCCGCCTTTATCGAACCATTCTTTAAGTTCTTCCAGATATTCACGGACAGGGGTTACGCTGAAACGGAAGCGGCATTCCCTGCCTTCCAGCATAAGACGCAGGCGTCTTCCGGAAGGCGCCAGTTCGTCAATAACCTCTCTCAAACTGTTACGCAGTCCGCCGAAATATGTCGGCTCGGTAACGCGGAGAAAAAAGTTTTTATCTTCTCTCAGCCAGAGCTGGAATAAACCGGCTTCCGAAGGTACCATCCGGTTTATAACCCAGCGGTCCATACTGCCCCATGGAGACCAGTCTACAGTGTACTGTACTTCATCCTGGTGAATCTCCCTGTGAATTTCCCATCTGTCTTTCATATGTTTGTCCGTACTCTCGCGTTGCCTCAGATAGATGTACCGTCAGGTATAACAGCACCTTTCAGGATAATAATAATTCCTTCCCGTATGGCATAACCGTTGTAGTCGCCGTCATTATGCTCCCATGGATCTACACCAATACGGCATCCTCGGCCAATACGGGCGTTCTTGTCAATAATGGCTCTGCGGATCATGGAACCTTCACCAATACCGTAGTTGGGAATACCCCGTTTCCGGTTCAGAGCCTTGTCTTCGTCTGTTTCATAGAAGTCGCAGCCCATAATGTAGACCTCTTCCAGTGTAGCTCCCGACTCTATCAATGTCCGAATACCGATCAGACTGCGGGTTATGTAAGCGTCGGTCAGAATGGAACCTTCGCACGCAATGCTGTTTCTCAGGGTACTTGCATTAACTTTACTGGGAGGCAGGTCTCTGCGGTGAGTATAAAGCGGATTTCTCTGATCGTAAAGATTAAAGCGCGGGAAGGGCGCTCCCAAATCAAGATTGGCTTCGTAAAAACTGCTTATGGTTCCAATATCTTCCCAGTATCCCCGGTAAACGTAGGCCCGCACATTTGTTTTACCTATGGCTTCCGGAATAATTTCCTTGCCGAAGTCGGTTTTTTCGCTGTCAAGAAGTTGTTCCATTACGTCGGAATTAAAAATATAAATTCCCATGGATGCCAGATATTCCCGGTTTGCCTGCTTATCTGCTTCCGTAAGATTTTTCTGCGGAATGCGGTATTCGTCAATATTTTTGTCGGGTCCGGGTTTCTCCAGAAAGGTGTTAATACGGTTTTTTGAATCAATCTGGAGAATTCCGAGTTCGTCGGCATCTTTGCGGGTTACCGGTGTGGAGGCTATGGATACTTTGGCTCCGGCATCAATATGCTGGCGCAGGAAATCATCGAGATCCATGCGGTAGAGCTGGTCTCCGGAAAGAATAATGTAATAGTCGGGTTTATGAACCTTAAAATGATCCAGATTTTTCCGGACAGCATCGGCTGTTCCGCCGTACCAGCCTTCATGGCTGAAAGTCTGCTCAGCAGCCAGTATTTCACAGAAGTCTTTGCTGAAAGAGTCGAAATTATACGTGCGGCCAATATGCAGATGCAGACTGGCCGAATTAAACTGAGTTAGAACATAGATGCGCCGGAAACCTGAATTAATACAGTTGCTGATGGGAATATCCACCAGGCGGTATTTCCCCCCGAAGGGACAGGCCGGTTTTGCCCTGTTGGCAGTAAGAGGATACAGACGCGTACCCTTGCCGCCGCCAAGAATTATGCTGAGGACGTTTTCCATTGGTTAACTCCTGCACTAATTCTAGGACGGTTTTTATAAAAATACCAGAAGAATATTTGTGTAAACTGACCAGAGAAGAGACATGGTTCCTCCCTGCCGCCTTCAGGCAAAGGGCAGGGAAGCGCACAAGGTGCTTTAAACAGTTTTTTTCCAGAGCTTTAAGCTTTCTGCTTTTTTCAAGTAAACAGCTCTGAATTCCGCTGTCAGAACTTCTATCTTCAGGTATTACTCACCCCGATGAGTTTTTGGCAGGATGCGCTCAGGTAAATATAAGCTCCCGTACGGGTTCACCATTACTATTGATGATGGCCAAATGATTATCATCCTGGGCTTCCTTCATGGCATATAAATACAAAGAAAGAGCATTCCGGATCACTTCCACTTTTGAACTGGCATAACTGTTTCCGCTTTCCAGAAGTTTATTTAAATCTCTATCCAAATTCTCGGACAGTTCTATTGTCATTCGTCTTTTCATAGCTATTTTACCTCTTCCACATCTGAAAAAAACATCTTCTGCGTATAATTATCACCAAATAACCACTTGCAGTCAATGCATATTTTGTGTAATATTTGTGCATAGCTGTCAATTCTCTGCCAAAAGACTCTATCCGGGCATTCAGCGATAAAGCGGATTATGATGTAGAACTCCCAAGAATGCGTCATCAGAGTATCCGGTGGATTCTTATTGCATTGCTTCTGATTATTGGAATGTGGGGAACCATATTGCTGATTGCCTATTTTATAACGGCACCATCCTTTAATGATGTAAAAAATCTCCTGTCCAATCAACAGGACTGGGTGGAAACTTATACACAATTAGTTGAGGCCCATAACAGACAGTTTGCTTCTTTGGCACAAGTTACTCTTATTTTGATTGTGCCGGTTTTTTCGACATTAGCGGGAAGCTATATCCGGGGAAACATTACAACAGTATAAAAAAACGTTTCTTTCATCTGGTTTTATCTATCAGTCTTCTGCGGGTGGTTTTCTCACGGCCTATCGGTAACTCCGGCCGGCCGCTTCCCATCGTCCAATGCGCATTGGACAAGAGGAAGCTGAAAACCGCCTGCAGAAGCCCCGCGCTGTGGGCTTTCACTTTGTGTCATCCTACAGAAGCTCGGGAATATCTATGCAAGCATGGCTGCTCCACTCGCCTTCCTTGGCTGTCCGCTTGTTCGCAATTTGGCTTGTTTTGTTCTATTAAGGAGCATATTCCCTTTCCTGAATTGTCAAAGAACAGATTTAGTTGCAGGAATTATTAGCTTCTGATTAATCTTTAGGTAAGAGAGGGTAAGTAAAACTCCTCTTAATTATTTTCGCCAGACCTTTAGCGTTAAATATTTCACAATGCGTCCAATTTCCTCTGTTATCAAAACCAGAAAAAGTATAAGTATTTAGAACCGTATCATCGCTACTGT
>PDRU01000072.1 GCA_002748225.1 Spirochaetales bacterium
CGCCTTATACCACCTATTGAGCAGCACTGCCCCGGAAATTTTCGGTGAAATAGTTTGTCGGGTACCGGATGAGCTCGTACTCCGGTTTTCTCCATGATTCTGCGTCCAGACCGGCTTTCCGGGTCACCGCATTCAAAAAATCCTCGCGGGTCATGTTGTTCTGTGCCGCTACTGAAGCCTGCATGAATGCACGGCCTCCGGGCCCGTTGAGCAACAGACTGTGACGGCCCGGGACGAAATCCAGCGGGCTGTTCATCCTGCAGCCTGCTCCGATGAGCGAAATCTCTACAGTCAGGTCTTTCAGTTCATCCCGGCGAATCGGAGGATAACGTCCGTCCGAAAAGGCCGCGTTGCGCGCGGCGGATGCTGCGGCAGTTTTGAAGTCGGAAACACCTTTGTAGTAGGCGATGCAGCCCCTTTCGGCATTGCCGGAGCGGAACCGGACGGCAATACCTTCGTCCGCATCGGTGTAGGGATAGTCCTTGAATTCAGGGGGGGCAGAGTCCCGGAATCCCTTTCGTACAGATTTCCTTACGGCCCTGGTCAGCTCCTTGCGTATGTCGGTCTCAGGCACGACAAAATAGGAGAAGAAGTAGCTTGTGATGTCCCATTCCTGCTCACCGGATATTTCCAGTGAGTCGCTGTGGTTTCTGATAACGGTTTGTACATAATTTTTTGTTTGAAGGGTGTCCTGAAGAACCGACATGCCGCCGATGTTGTCACAGCCGAGCATTCCAAGGAAGGCATCAGGGATAACTTCCAGAAAGATTCTTGACCGGGTATCTCTGGCATGAGTAATCTCAATGCCTTCATGGTGTGAAAAATCGCTGGAGATAAGAAGAAAAGCGCCCTCGTCATCATCCATAATCTCCTGTACTGTCCCGGAAAGCGCGTTCAGTATATCAAGGCGAAGTGGTTTCTCCTTCTGGAGTATGGGCATTATTTCGGCGTCGGGGAAGTAGTGGACGATGTAGGGGAGCAGTGTCTCAATGCCATGCTCGCCGGCAAAGGCCCAGGGGTCGGCATTCAGTCCCAGCGTTTGTGAGAACCTGTCATAGAAGCGCTGGTTTACTTCAACTACCTCATTGTCGACCAGCCAGGGTAAGGGAGAAATGGAGATATAGGAGGAACCCTGGGCGTAGTGACGGGGCGAGATGATGATGAAAGTATCGATATCCCTTGCCTCGGCCAGGTCATGGAAGAAGGCGTTGATCCAGTCTGAAGCCAAAGCATGGTGACTGACTGTTCCGGCTATGGGCTGAAAATCGGCGGGTATGTACTGCTCCGGTTCCGGCAGGCGGCGATGGAAAGATTGGGTCGTGGCTTTTACGGTGAAATCGGCACATTCGTAGGAGTCAAAGGGATAGGCTGCAAGGTTCGGATCCTCAGCAAAATGATGATTTTGGGTGCAGGCGGAGAGCAGCAGACAAGTGCCCATGAGAGACAGAGTGTAACGAATGCAGCTTGAGGCCTGTATGACGATTCGCATGAATTCTGTTATCCTGATGCCGAAGATGATACTTCAGACACGTCTATTTGGACAATTGGCGGCCGTTCTCTTTCTGGTTTTGGTGACTTTCTGCTTTGCCGGGGAGAAAGGCGGGGAAAACTCGCAGACCAGTTCCGCACAATTCTGTATTTCCGGTGTGCCCTGGACCGGTCAGGTCTGGAACAACTGCGGACCAGCCAATCTGGCCCAGGTAATGCGCTATTGGGGATGGGAGGGAAGCCAGTTTGATATTCAATCTGTAATCCGTCCGAATGAGAATGATCCCCATGTCGGTATTGATGAGCTTGCAGGATTCGCCCGTTCTGCCGGATTCCATGTGTTTGTTCTGCATTTTGCGGGTATGCATGATTTGAAAACAGCCCTTTCTTCAGGTAAACCCGTTATTGTTCCAACCTGGCACGTTGATGGTAACGGTGAGCAAATGGGGCATTACCGAACCGTGTATGGATACGATGATCACGCCGGTGGTTTTTTCATCCGGGACACCCTGGAAGGCCCCGATGTATTCATGACTTATGATGACTTTGAATGCCTTTGGGCGGTTTTTAATAAGCAGTTATTGATCTTGTCCAAGGAAGATGCTTCAGTGCCGCTGATGGTTTCGTCCCTGGTTTCTTCGCTGGAGATGCCCAACAGGGAACAGTGTACGGCCCTGGAATTGTTTTCCGGGGGCACGGCGTTTTTGGCCTCCGGCGATTTTGATCGGGCAGTTGAACTTTTTGAGCGTTCACGGGAGCAGTCCCTGCCATGGCGCATCTGGTGGTATCGGCCCGAAGCCTTGGAGGCATACATTGAGCTGGCCCGGTTTCAGCAGGTACTGGATATTACCGGTAAGGCCCTTCGCAGCTATCCGTATTCCGAAGAGCTTTATTACTGGCGGGCCCGGGCCTTCGACGCTTTGGGAGATAAGGAGAGGGCCTTGGACGCACTGTCGGAGTCTCATCAACTCAGGCCGGATTGGCTGAACGCCGCACTTCTGCAATCTTTTTCAATACCGGTCAAGGAGGGCTTTCCAGGAATCGGTCTTAAACTCGACTGAAATCCGCTTCTTGTTCAAGGCCCACAATCTGATAAGCGAAGGCGGTGCTTCGCTTATGTTCAACCGGGGAACCTCCCGCTCGGCGGCTTCCATTTCAAGAGCCCACCGGCTGGTTTCCCGGCCGCGATCAATGAAAGGTTCGAACCTGATAGACCAGTTCCGGTTCCGTAAAGCCTCCTCAAACAGAGTCTCAAGCATCTGGTACATCCAGTTCGGGTCTTCCGGGAGGTATACCGGGGAAACGGCGACGGTTACAGCCTGGAGACTCTCAAGTTCCGCTGTCCAGCGCAGGACAGCGATAAGATCTTCTCTGTACCGGCTTCGCCGAGTGAAGAAGTCGAGGTCGATACTGACAACCACCGGATCCGAAATATTCAGATCCGCCAGGCCGGGGAAATCGGCAAGGTCAGTATGACTGGCAATGGAGCCTCCGTGCTTCCTGAAGCGCTCAACGACCGGTCCTCTGCTCATCTCTCTTTGCAACTCGGATTCGGCCCAGGCCTTGTATTCATCATCCATTAGACCGGGAACCACCCACAGGTATTGGGAGAAGGGCTCCGGCATCAATGGCGAGAGCCATGAGTAGCTTTGAATTCTCTCGCTGAGGGGGCCGCCCAGGTTCGGCAGGCTGGTGGCATCGCTGTGGGCATCGAAATTGACAAGGAGCATGTCCTCTTCCGAGCCATATAGTTCGGAGAGAAACCAGTAGCTCCCCGAGTGATTCTCCTCAATGTAGAAGGGAATTTTTCGATGCTCAGTCCGGTCTATTGCAGCAGAAAGTCCGAATCCGCCAGCCAGTAAGGCAAGTACCGCTGCAGATCCGAGTCTCCATAAACGATTTGTTTCCATTCTTCGTCCGTTTTGCGTTCCTGCCCGGGGTTGTAGAATTCGTAATAGCTGTAAATGTAGCCGGTTGCGATGCGTTTGCCGCCGTCTCCATCATTAAGAGCAACATAGATCCGGTACGGCCGGCCGGTGGCGACCTCAAGGACGCCGTTAACCGTATCGGTGTGAACATCGGCAATCAGAGCCATCTTGAGCTGATCGTTGTTATCGGTATAGCTGGAATAGTCGACATTCGGTGGCAGGACAATCTTTGCCAGTTTCCCGGTGACGGAGACAATGTATTCATTCATGGCATCGCTGATCGGTTTGTCCTGTACTTCGTATTCTACAATTGCCGTCAGCTTCTCCGTGATATCGGAGAATATCGCAAACTTCTCTTCGTAGGCGGGAGGAAGGTTTCCGGAATCTTTCAGCAGCCCGATGCCTTCGTCCAGAAGGCTGCGGAGGGAATAGAAGAACTCCAGATTCGGCTCGACATAGTGGATGGGCCGCGGGTAAGGTTCTATTCGGTAGGTCGCATCAATGGGTCCGCCGCCTGCCCTCTCTGCATAGCTCTGCTTCACGTAGAGTATTGTGTCATGCCGCAGTTCCGCCCAGGAGGCGTGGGAGCTTATCAGTGCTTTCGTATTCCACCCTTCTCCTTCGGTGAAGTAGAACCCCTGTCCCTTCTCGAAGGTGGCCATGCTTTCCACCAGATACAGGTATCGGTTATAGAAGGTGTCGGCCAGTATTGCCGGATCTCTGGAGGCGAAAGTCTGCGCCATGGCCGTAAATCTGGGCTCCAGGGATTTGTTATTTGAATCCCTTCCATACATGATTTCCTTGGCGGCTTCACTGCCCAGTACCGTCATTACATCGGTACCGTTCACCTTCCTGTCCCAGGGGATTCTCGGCGCCGACAGTTGGGTGAAAATGTGGGAATCGAAGGTGAATCGCTGGCCAAAGAACCGGAAATTTGACGATGGCGCGGCTTCTTCGCCGCTTTCCCGGTCATAATCCTCCGCGGGTGCAAAACGGACCGAATTGCCGGCAATCGCCGGAGGCGGATTGCCCTTTTTTATTTCCATGGCCTTCGCCAGCATATCCTCATCGGAGTCCATCCAGATCGCCAGGCTCCCGGCATCTTGGTTCTCCAGATACGGGGAGAGATTACGGAAGTTCAGATCGTCAGATTTCCCGATAATGAATATGACAGGGTCAAACAGGGATGCCCAGGCATCGGACAGGACCGGTTTGGTCATGTAGAGATGGTTGAGAATGTACATTGCCGGCAGGGCGTGAATGGTGAGCTCCTTTCCGTTTCTCGGGATGCTGAATTCCGACTGGTAAAGATCTCCAACGAGTTCTTCAAAAGTCTGCTCTCCACCGAGCTTGAAGTAGCCGCTTTGGGCATATTTGGTTGACGCTTCGGACAGGTAGAACTGGATACGGCCAAACCACATCATCGCCCGGAAGTACTGTTCCAGAGCTGTGGATTTCGTGTAATGCCCCCGGGGAATGTACTGAGAATAGTCTTCCCGGTAGAGAAAAATGGGCGAAAAATCGAATCCTTTAGCCGCCAGGATGCGCTCCACTTCCAGCTGTACCAGCGGGTCGTACTTTGAAAGAATTTCGGCAGTTTCTTTTTCAGTGTATTTCAACTTCGGATTATCAGCCTTGCTATAATCCCTGTTGAATGGGTCTTCCTCCGACGGTATAAGTTCCAGCAGGGCTTTGCCGACGCTCAGGTAGGATTTGGCCATTGCTATACCCCGGGAGTAGGAAGTATGGGAACCGTCGGCCGCGGATTCCATTTCCGTAAGCTCGGCCAGGTACAAGTCCAGGAGACGGTTCAGTGCGGAGATAAACCGGGTTTCCTCCATATGGGTCAGCATTTTGTCGAAGAGGAGGTGCAGGCTGTGAATCATCAGATCCGTGGTCAGGAAAACAGAAACTTCACTCCGTGAAAATTCACGGGCATAGGCGGCTACCATGTCATCGGGCAGATCCAGAGACAGGCTGTAGTCCGACGGACCTGTGGCTTCAAATGCTATCCTGTCGCTGACAAGACGATTCCTGGCTTCTTCGTTCAGGAACCGTGGACCGTTGAATGGACGGAAAGTGTCTGAAGTTCTTTCCCGGGTATACATGTGAGTTATGTACGCGGCTTCTTCGGGTGTTGAAACGGGAATCAGATCCGCACCGAATACCAGACCCGTTGTCCCGTTCCACCTGGTTTCCCTGAAGATGTTATATTCTTTTTCGAATTCGAAATACGGACTGACCCAATCGTCGCCTTCCGATTCAATTGTCGCGTAAACGGGCAGCAGGGTGCCGCGCGGGATAGCTATACCACCCTCCAGCTTTGGTACTATCTTTTTTGGATCCAGTACGGCGCCGGGATAGAAACGGGCGACATTTGAGCCAACTACAGCGTATTCGCTTTCATCAAGGTCGGGGGAAGCAAGGGGTTCGAAAACGAGTTCCTCATCCAGATATTCGGGCGGCATGGCAATGCCCGCATTACCCTGGACCTCTGCCAGTATTTCTGAATCCCTGACGGGCATTGACGGAGCCTCCGGAGCCGCAGGTTTTGTTTTTTGTTCCTCAATGACTTCTTCCTGCACAGCTGTCGGTTCGTCTGTTTCGTTGCGGCTGCAGGAGTTCATGGATATGCCGGCCAGTGTCAGAACGGCACCGAGCAGAATCAGTCTGAATCTGGTCATGGTATTCCTCCATAGAAGGTTGACTTACTTTTTATTCTAAAGAGTGTTTTTCAAAATGAAAACCGAATTTCAACAATCAATGAGAGTCTTTTTATGTCTTCTGTACCTCAGTATGGAAATCCTCCATGGCTATAT
>PDRU01000209.1 GCA_002748225.1 Spirochaetales bacterium
GTAACGGCAGCTGTAAAAGCCGATGAACGTTTTCATGCCCGCTATAAGGTAAAGGAAAAGCATTACCTGTACTGCATTGATACCGGTCTCTGGCCCAACCCCTTTCAGAGGAAATACGCCTGGCATATTCCGCAGCCGCTGAATGTAGAGGTAATGGAGAAGGCCGCGCGTTTTCTGGAAGGTACACATGATTTCTCCTCGTTTACCACCCGGAAGTCTAAAACCAAAACGTCCGTGCGTACTCTGCGCCGTGTTTCTTTTCATACCGAAGAGGAATCCATGCTCCGTATCCGCCTGGAGGCCGACGGTTTTCTGCACAACATGGTGCGCATTATTGTCGGTACGCTGGTGGAAGCCGGCAAAGGTGAACGGCAGCCTGAATCACTGGAAGATATTCTGAAGGGAAAGGACCGCCGGCTTGCGGGAATTACGGCTCCGGCCAAGGGACTGTTTCTGGAAAAAGCGGTGTATTAAGGGTAAAAAATAACGCATTATAGCTGTTTTTTATGTTTAAAAGGTATTATATTACTCATAAGAGGTTCTGTATGGACTATAGTTTGATGAGTAATGAGGCCATAATAAAAGATCTGGCCGGCAGAATGGAACAGCTTCGGCTGGCCAGTAAAATAAAAGAAACGGAAATGGAAAAGGCTTCCGGAATATCCCGTAAAACCTATTATAACTTCAAGCGGGGTGCCACCGGACTCAGTTTGAAAAATTTCATCGCTCTGCTTCGGGCCCTGGGTGAACTGGAAAGACTGGAGCGTCTTTTCCCTGAAACGGAATCTTATCATCCCTCACCCCGGGGCAGGGGCCGGAACAGTACACCCCAAAGGGTTAGAGACAAACAGAAGGCAGAACAGCCTTTCCGCTGGGGAGATGAAAAGTGAACAGGACTGTACAGGTACGGTTATGGGGCACAACTGTGGGCTATCTGGGCTATGCCCCCGGCGGAAGCCGATATGCTGTGTTTGAGTACGATCCTCATTTTATGGAATCGGGAATTCAGCTCTCTCCGGTTTATCTGCATTATCCTCCTTCCCGTTTTATGTTTGACACATTGCCCTACAGGGAATTTCAGGGCCTTCCCGGTTTTATTGCCGATTCCCTTCCCGACAGATTCGGCAGCGGACTGATAGATCTTTACATGGCCGAAAAGAACATTCCGCCCTCAGAGGTAACGGCTCTGGACCGTTTGAACTATATGGCCGGCAGGGGCATGGG
>PDRU01000213.1 GCA_002748225.1 Spirochaetales bacterium
GCCAGAAACGGCGCCTTGTTCATGGCAATACCTGTTAAAGCCACCCTTGTAAGCCCCTCGGCCGCCAGCTCCGCTTCCGGAGTAAACATGCGCCGCCGTAACTCTTTCTCCGGCAGAGTTAAAAGATCCCGGGGATCCTGACGCAGATCAAAGGCGTAAACAATATTTCTCCGGGAAGGGTCAGTAATAAGAGGGCAGACAAGCGTGGTATTGCCTTTCTCCGAGTAATGCACCGAAGCTGTATGGACAAGAGGCGTACGCCCGGCCAGATCTATGAGTGTCCGGGCCCTGTCCTTTGTCCGGTGAGTAAAGGCCCATTCAAAAAGTTTCGGATTTTTTTCACGGATCAGACGGGCCACGGCCAGGGTGGCGTAAACATCCGAAAGCGCGTCATGGGCCTGACTGTGCTCCAGATTATTGGCCTTTGTCAGCAGTTCCAGCTTTACAGAGGGCCGGCCGTCTTCCGTTTGCGGCCAGACTATGCCTTCAGGGCGCAGATCTCTTGCGGCCCTGACCAGATCCAGAATATCCCAGCGGGAATTACCGTCAGCCCACTCACGGCGGTAGGGATCGGCAAAATTCCTGTAATACAGATTGCGGATAAATTCATCGTCAAACGCAATGGTATTGTAGCCCAGGGCGCAGGTTCCCGGACGGGAAAGATGCTGATCCACCGCCTTTAAAAAATCAGCCTCGCAGAGTCCTTTGGCGTTAACTTCCTGCGGCGTAATGCCGGTAATAATGCAGGCCAGGGGATCCGGCAGGTAGTCCGGACTGAGGCGGGCATAAAGAACCACCGGCTCCTCAACAGGCTGCAGATCTTCATCCGTACGGAGGGCGGCAAACTGGGCAATTCTGTCGTAGCGTGAAAAGCGTCCGAATGTTTCCAGATCATACCAGAGAAATGTCATGGATGCAGTGTATCACAAGATACACCGCCCTTCCATGCACAGAAGCCGGTAAAACCGGTTCCGGCGCCTAAGGCTTGTAGCTTTTCAGCAGTTCCCGGAAAAACAGACGGACACGCCCAACAGACGGAATAAACATTTTTTCGTCAGGAGAATGCGGATTTTTAATTGTCGGCCCGAAAGAAATCATATCCAGTCCAGGAAAAATTGAACCGATAATTCCGCATTCCAGTCCGGCATGTATTACCTCAACTTCCGCGTCCTCTCCAAACACATTCTTCCACACACTCAGGCAGCGGTCGGCCAGCGG
>PDRU01000073.1 GCA_002748225.1 Spirochaetales bacterium
TCGGCATCCTTAAGAAGCCCGGCGCCCAGATAAGCCCGGCCTATTAAGTCATAATAAACAGGATCCTTTTGGAATAAGGGAACTTTATCAACCAGAAAACTGACAGCCTGGGAATAGCGCCCGGAAGCAATCAGCCTGCGGCCTTTTTTTAAATCCCTGTTGTAAATTTTCATACGGCAGCAACGGGCGGGTTAAGACATTCAGCGAAAACTTTGCGGGGGTTTTCAGCTTTGTAAAACGCGGAACCCATTACCGCCATATCGCAGCCGGCATTCCACACTGCGGAAGCCGTATCCGGGGAAAATCCGCCGTCCATGGCTATAACATAGTCTCCGGCACCCTCCTGGCGCAGACGGGCCAGTTCTCTTACTTTATCAAGACATTTGGAAATAAGCTTCTGACCGCCCCAGCCCGGGTTAACCGTCATAACAAGCACCTGATCGGTTAATTCCAGCAGCTCGGACAGAGCGGAAACCGGGGTTGAAGGAACAATGGCCACGCCGGCTTTCATGCCAAGTTTTTTTATATCGGTTAGAAGACGGTGTGAGTGAATAACCGTTTCAGGATGAAATGTGAAGCGGTCAACCCCGGCCTGGGCAAAATCATGCAGATGGTCAGCCGGATTCACTGTCATTAAATGAGCATCCAGAACAAGAGAGGTCTTTTTTCTTATGGCCGCGGCCATTTGAGCCCCGAAGGTAATGGGCGGTACAAAAACGCCGTCCATTACATCCAGATGAAGCCACTCTGCGCCGGCATGCTCGGCCGTCTCTACAGCCTTATCGATCCGGGTAAAATCCGCGGCAAGAACAGACGGAGCAATAATCCTCTTTTTCTCTTTCATAAAAAGGATTATAGAACCTAGAAGGCGAACGGCCAAGACCTCAGCGCCCGGAGTGCTTTATTGACTTGAACTTTCCCTGAAGATATACTGAAAGAAGGGCCGGGGATAATGGAAAAAGCGGAGGGTAATTGCGGCATTGATGAACAGCTTGCGCAAGTGTATGTTTTGTTTGAAGAGGGCTGTTTTGACAAGGCCCGCGCTCTGCTGGACAAGGCCCACGCGCAGGACTTTGAAAATCCGGAAGTTCTGAGCGCCCTGCGGGCATGCGGATACTGGCAGCAGCGTGCAGCCGAGCTCCAGTCAATGGAGAATAATGCTGCCGCGCAAGGTGATTATCTGCAGCGTCAGTGGAACCGTTTTGAGCAGTCTTACCGGCAGGGTTTTGAACATCCTCTCAAGGAAGGAAGTTCGCGGTTAAAGCTCTGGGTTCATACCCGGGCCCTTGAGTACTATACGCAGTATGCAGAGGAGTCGTCTGATCCCCGTATTATGCTGCAGTCAGGGCGCTGTCTGAAGAAGCTCGGACGCTTTGAAGAAAGCATCCAGGCCCTGGAGAGAGTACTGAGAGAAACCGGTCAAAACAATGCAGCCCTGCTGGCCGAACTGGCAGACTGCTACAGTCTGATAGGAGAGACAAAAGCCGCGAAGGTTCTAATGCGCGAGGCTCTTTTCGTTGATGCCCCGGCTGTGGAAACAGATGAGCTGGCATCCCCTCTGTTTAACAGGCTTGTTGAGCGGCTCGGTAAAGTGAAAGACCGCAGTGACGCGGCCTTTATATACTGGCTGCCCGTTTATGGTACGCTCTGGGGAGTTCTTGATGTAAAGCGGGAACTGAGCCCTCTGGAGTACGGAAAACTGAAACAGGCAATTTACGCTTTAAAAAGTGAAATTGCAGATGGAGATAAACAGGGGCTGCTCACCCCTCAACTGATAAACAGCTATTTTTGGCTGGTTGATCATTATCAGTTAAAAGGAGCCGACAGATCGACTGTTGAGGAAGCATTACTGAATATCAAACTGCTTTCACCGTCGATTTACAGACAGTATTTTGAATGAGGAGGCCTCATGCCGGACACAATAAAGAAAATCAGCGGGATGCTCAATGAAGAAAAATGGACCCGTGCAACCTTAAACGATTACGCGATTGGAAATTTTCAGGAACTTGATTCAGTTATTGAAGCAGTTATCAATGAGAAATCAAGGGAAGAAGTTCTGGAACTGTGTAATGAACATTTGGAACACACTAAAAACAGTATTGCAGCGCTTTACATTGCGGGAATTCTTTCTCTGAGTAAACAGCAGGTTGACGATTCCTACCTGCTCAATCTTATCAGTATTTTTTCTGACAACCATAAATGGGCCGCTGTGGAATACCTGTGCCGCCGAATTCTGGAGTTCGGCGAAAACAAGGAAGCCCTGCGCACTCTTGCCGAAACTCTGGAGCATCTCAACCGGCAGGACGATATGTATGAGGTCTGGGAACGCCTTATCAAGGTTGATTACTCTGAAACAGATATTGTAAAAAGCCTGGCGGAAAAACGCGAAGCTGAAGGTGATATTGAAGGAGCCATTCTGTATTACCGCAAGGCTATTCACCGTTACGTCAACAGAAATCTCTTCAGCCATGTGCGCGATATATGGCAGAAACTCGTTGAACATGGTGTGGATGATTACGAGTTTTTCTTTCTTATTGAAAGAAAAGTTGCCAAATCAATGAGTACTGAACGGGCTGTCAGTCTGCTTGAAGAGCTCTACCCTGCCATTAAGGAAAGGGGTGAATGGCCTGTTGCCATTGATGTTTTAAAACGGATTCTTAATTATGACAGCAAAAACAACTGGGCCCGTCAGGAAATCATTCAGTGTTATAAAGAACGTTTTGCCGAGCACAGTCAGCTGGAAGAATACATTCAGCTTTCCAATCTCAATCAAAACTGGCGCAACGTTCAGGAAGCCATTGCCGACTTTGAAAAACATATATCGTTTGATGAAGGCAGTTTCGTTTTCCATAAAACATGGGGTGTTGGAATAATTAAAGCCATTAAAGGCGATGAAATTATTATTGACTTTGCCAAAAAGCGTAACCACTCCATGTCGCTGAAAATGGCTGTCGGCGCGCTGCAGAGCCTCAGCCGCGATCATGTATGGGTTCTCAAAAGCATCCATTCAAGAGACAAGCTGCGGGCCAAGGTTAAGTCGGATATTCCCTGGGCGCTGAAAACCATTATCCGCAGTTTTGACAACGCTGCGGACATGAAAAAAATAAAGGCGGAGCTGGTTCCCACCATACTCACTCCCGGTGAATGGTCGGGGTGGAGTCCTGAAGCACGTAAAATATTGAAAACCGACCCCGTTTTCGGAAATGTTCCGGACAAACTGGATCAGTTTAACGTCCGCGATAAACCAATGAGCTTTGAGGAAAAAACCTTTAACCGGTTTAAAGCGGAAAAAAACTTTTTCGGTAAAGTACAGGCTGCCCGCGAATTTTTAAGCAACAGCGATCCCGATTCCGAGTTCTTTGCCGAGATATTTGATTATTTTACCGCTTTTATGAAGTCGGGGAATGTTTCTCCGCAGGTGGTGGCCAGCTATCTGTTCGTTACAAGTCTGGTTCAAACCTACCCCTTCCTCAACCCGGGGCTTGACTGGGGATTCCGTGAACTCTGGAGCGATATGGATAACCCTGTTGAGGTGTTTACCCAGATAGAAGACGCGGATATCCGCCGTTTACTTCTTTCGGCCGTACGCAGTGAAGTGGAGGACTGGCACAACATATACCTTACCCTCTTCCCTGTGGAACTCTCAGAGTCAATGATTGAGGATCTTGTTAAGGCCGGCTATGAGAAGGAAACAGCCGCAAAGATCGATGAAATAGTGGAGCATTTCAGGGAATACCGGGAAG
Source organism: Spirochaetales bacterium (assembly GCA_002748225.1). Classification (GTDB taxonomy): domain Bacteria; phylum Spirochaetota; class Spirochaetia; order DSM-2461; family DSM-2461; genus UBA2779. The sequence goes on from PDRU01000073.1 coordinate 3,744, forward strand.
GTCTTATCTGGGTAGCACGTCATGCACAGGAAAAAGACCTGCAGAATGCCATGACGGTTAAACCTGAAAAAATAATGATCAACATGTGCCGTCTTTACGGGCTGACATTCAATGACATTGAGAATAAGCGGGAGGTCAGCCGAAACCGTAAAATTAACAGACAGGTGCAGAATTTCCTTTTTAAGGATAAACATCTTCAAAACTTCCTTCTTGAGGCAGGGCAGGAATCTTCTGTACGGATTTTCACCATTCTGGATGATATTGATTCTGTAGATCCTGTTATTAAGCGCGACTTGAAACAGGCGGTGGAAGAAGCCTTTCCCGGAATACGCTTCTACGGCGATAAGCGCAGTTCTGAAACTGTCAATGCTGTTTCCAGCCGCTACTTCTTCACTGTTCAAAGCAGCCTGAGTGCCAGGCAGAAAGAACTCCGGCATATTGTTGATGTTGAAATTCCCAAAAATTCCAAAGAAATCGGTGCCGCCATTGAACTGGGCGACCTGAGCGAAAACGCTGAATACAAAGCAGGTAAAGAGAAGCAGGAAAATCTGCAGATTCAGGCCGGAAAACTCAACGATGAGCTTGAACGCGCGCGCCTCTTTACTCCTGACGATCTTGAAGCTGATAAAGTGGGATTTGGCACGGTTATTACTCTTGATGATCTTATAAATAATAAGGAAGAAATTTACACCATTATGGGACCGTGGGAGTCGAATCCTTCCGAACGGGTTATTTCCTATCTCTCACCTTTCGGCAACGCCTTTGTCGGAAAGAAGAAGGGAGAAACTCTGGAGTTTGAGATTAACGAACGGCAGTACAAGTTCACTATTAAGGATGTAAAGCCGGCAGAGAATATTTACTGATTTTCGTCGTTTGGTGCGGGATTTCCCCGGTGGATCTCCTGTACTAAACGGCCGTCAGTTTTATCGTTGTCCAGCGCCTGCACACGGGCTTCCAGTTTACTGAGCCCGTTTTTTCTTATTCCCCGGACGCCGTAAACCTGAATAAGCCAGTTGGGATGATCCAGCATCCTTTCAAACAGCGGTGCAAGTTCGTCCCATTCCGAGCGTGAAAGATTGCGGCAGGTGAATTCCATAAACCGTTCGCTGTCTTTAACCCAGAGCTTATCCAGAATTTCACTGACAGCCTCTACACTTCCCTTTATTTTGTTCTCTGTTAAAATATCCAAAGCCGCAATGCGAAGCTCCGGCGAACGGTTTATGTCGGCATAATAATCAATGAGAAATTGATCATTGACAGTGCCGGAACGTTTGCCTAAAGACTTCATGGCGGCCATACGGACCTGCTTTACAGGATCAATTGATGCTTTGTAGCGGAGCAGTTCGTCGAGCTTTTCACCGGCCGAACTTCCGGCGGGAATGTTTCCAAGCTTTTCAGCCGCAGTTAAACGTATCCGCCAGAAAGAGTCGCGTTTAAGCGCCTGAACAAGAATATCGGAAGAATCACGGGGAAATTCTGCTATGCCTGCCAGAGCATAAGCCCGTAAATTGGCATCTTTCGAAGTAAAATATATCTGTTCAATGCTCTCATAATCTTCCGGGCGCCCTATTTTTCCAACAGAGACACAGGCAAAGCGTCTGTGGCCGCCCGGAGAACCCTCATCTTCGGCAACGGCCAGAAGTGCATCAGCTGATGGTGTGTATTTGAGTTTTCCCAGTGTTACAATTAAAGCGGCAGTTAACTCATCTTCCTCATAGGCGTCTTCTTTCAGAAACTTCTGAAGCAGAGGTTCCCCCACTTTTTCCACTTCAGATTCCGGAATTGATGATTTCTCGGCTATTTTACCTATACTGCGCACTGCTGTAGCGGCAATTCGGCTGTCCCGGGCCTCTGAGAGTTCCGCAAGCAGGTGAATATCAGCCTTGTCAGAACTCTGAGCCAGATAGTAAGCCGCGGCCTGGATAACTGCTACATCATATAAGTCGTCATTGAGAACCTTTCTGAGTTCATTTTCTGCAGATTCAACTCCATCTTCCCACTTGGTAATTTCCCATAATTGAAAAATTTTACTGCGGATATCCGGATTTCTTATTTCTCCCAGCAGTTCTTTCAGCAGGGGGTTGTAAGTATCCACACCTTCAGACTGCAGAGATGAAAGAACATCCAGCACTTCACTGTCTATTCCGTAAAGCAGAACCTGACGCTGCCGGTCCACAGGAGCCTCTGATTTTGAATTTTCTTCCGGCTTGTCTGTTTCAGCGAATAGAAGTGCTGAAGTTAAAATAAATATTAATAAAAACAGTCTTTTCATTGTTTTTTCCCTCTTCTCAAGATTATCGACACCGCCTCTACATTCATCCAGTGGTAGAGTGTCAAAATAAGGGCCGCGGCAGCCAGTACAATAGCGATAATCAGAAGAAATCCGCCCAAATAACTGCCGTTAAGCCACCAGTCACGGCCGGTAATGGAAAAAACAGCCG
>PDRU01000074.1 GCA_002748225.1 Spirochaetales bacterium
TCTGTAAATATCCGGCCGGTATGCCGGGGCTCTCTGAATCCAATCATGGCCGTAAAGGGAGTGAGTGCCATAATAATTTCCGGCTTGTGCCGGCTGTCTTTGTAGCTGCGGCCGGGCGCGCCGGGCGGAATGCCCAGCCGTTCCTCACGCTCAAAGCCCTCCCGGGCGGCAGCCTCATCCGGATGGGCCTGTATGGAAAGGGCTTTTCCGGCCGCCAGAAGCTTCAAAAGAAAGGGCAGAGCGCCAAAACGCTTATGCGTCTTCTCTCCCAGAATGGAGGCAGGCGCCGAGGCAATCCATTTATCCATATCCACTAAACCAGCGCCTTCGGAAAGCTGAATCCGCGAAGGCGCGCCCGGATGACTCCCCATCCACAGTTCAGCCGCCGGCCGCCCTTCAGGCCAGTCAATATTCAGAAAATCGGGAATGCAGCGTGTATGGCCCCAGGCGTAGCTCTGAACAGTGTTTATCATGCGGTATACAGATTGCATTCAGCCTCCCGGAACAGTTTTGGCTTTAGTGTACTGTGTGTGCCAAGGCGGAAACTACCCGTTTAACGGCAAAACCGCCGGATTATCTTCTTCATTATTTATCTTCCAATTCATTTTTTTCAATGAGATAATAGAGTAATGAAAAAATATATTCTTTCCCTCGATCAGGGAACAACAAGTTCACGCGCCATTGTATTCGATACCAGCGGAAAGGCGGTTTCATCTGCCCAGAAAGAATTTACCCAGTATACCCCCCGGGAATCGTGGGTAGAGCACGATCCGGAGGAAATATGGGCAGCGCAGAAAGAAGTTGCGTTAAAGGCTCTCTCTGAAATTGAAGGAGGCGCCGCCGCTCTGGCAGCTGTGGGCATTACCAACCAGCGGGAGACAACGGTTCTCTGGGACAGGGAAACCGGCAGGCCGGCGGCCAATGCTGTTGTCTGGCAGTGCCGCCGCAGCGAAGGTATCTGCCGAAGGCTTAAGGATGAGGGTTATGAAGATTTAATCCGGGAAAGAACCGGCCTTGTACTGGACGCGTATTTTGCCGGCACCAAAATCCGCTGGCTTTTGGATAACAATCCGGATATTGCCGAAAAAGCCCGCCGGGGCTCAATTCTTTTCGGCACCATAGACAGCTGGCTTCTGTGGAAGCTGACCGGCGGCCGTGTACATGCCACAGACATCAGCAACGCTTCGCGGACCATGCTGATGAACCTTAAAACCGGTCAGTGGGATGAAGAAATGCTCAGAATGCTGGATATACCCGCCTCCATGCTTCCGGAAATACGCCCTTCGGTCGGCCTGTTCGGCCATACGCATGCCGATGTACTGGGCTCGGAAATTCCAATCAGCGGCATAGCCGGAGATCAGCACGCGGCGCTCTTCGGGCAGCGGGCCTTTACACCGGGAGATGTAAAGAACACCTACGGGACAGGCTGTTTTATGCTGATGAATGTGGGAAAGGAGCCGGTTGCTTCATCCGGAGGTCTGCTTTCTACTGTGGCCTGGGGTACATCTGAGGGAACAACCTACGCCCTGGAAGGAAGCGTGTTTATGGCCGGAGCCCTCTTTCAGTGGCTGCGTGACGATCTGCAGCTGGTTTCCAGCGTTCAGGAAGTGGACAGGCTGGCCGAAGAGGCCGCCGATAACGGAGGGGTGTATCTGATACCGGCTTTTCAGGGACTGGGCTCTCCCTGGTGGAGCAGCGGCTCACGCGGTACGCTGACGGGGCTGACCCGCGCCGCCAAAAAACAGCATATCTGCCGCGCCTTTATAGAGGCGGTTGCTTACCGCAGCCGTGATGTCATTGATATTATGCAAAAAGATTCCGGCCGCTCCCTGGGCCGGCTGCGCGTCGACGGCGGGGCTACAAACAGCAATATTCTGATGCAGTTTCAATCCGACATTCTGGGCATTCCGGTGGAGCGGCCTTCGGAAGTGGAAATTACCGCTCTGGGAGCGGCGCTCATGGCCGGACTGGGAGCCGGTATATGGAAGAGCATCGAGGAGCTGAAAGATATGCCCTCCGACGAAACAGTTTTTAAGCCTCGTATGAGCCCTGAAGACCGTGAAGCTCTTTATAAGCGCTGGCTGAAGGCTGTCCGGCACGCCCTGGGAGAATGAAGCGGATGAAATCCATGGAAGCCATTGACCATGTTCTGGGCGATACACCTTCCTGGAAAACAGTCCAGCGTCTTTCCAGACGCCTGAAAGCCGCTGAAGAAGAACTGTTTCTTCTCTCAAATTCAGACTCTCAATACGAGCGCCGTGTGGCCCGCCTGCTTCTGCTCACAGAACGGGAAGGCCACCGGGAAGATGCCCGGCTTTTTGCCGGGCTGAACGACAGCTACTACCGTGTCCGGAGTGACGCGGCGCGCCTGAGCGCCAGCGGAGACGACCGCACACGTCTGTACAACCGGCTCATACGGCTTATCCGGGAAGATCCGCACATCAAAGTGCGCCGGGCGGCCGGTGCCAGACTCTCCCATGATTTTGCCGACCTCTACACACTGGAGTTTGACCGCCTTCCGCCCCTTTCCAGAATGCTCATACTTGACGCGCTGGAAGGCCACAACAGCCTCGATGAAACACGGGCCGAAAAACTGCTGCTGGAAGAAACGGGAGAACCGGCCTACAGAGCCGGCCGCCGCCTGGATGACTGGGGAACACTCACACGTTTGTTTCTCTTCACAGGCGAAATGAACAGTGAAGAAGCAAAATCCATTCTCAATAAAGCCGCAGATCTGGGTGTTTCCGGTTTTCTTGAACGCCTCAGTCCGGGCAGCTTAAAACAGGAGCATCTTCTTTCCGCCATAGAACTTTCACAGCGCGCGGGCAGAGAAGATCTGAAAGAGCTTTTTGAAAGCCGCCTGAAAAGCGGTTGAGCATCTCAGGCAGACAGCCGACATAATAAGCATGGAAGGACTATCTCCCCGCAGCAGTATCAAACCGGAAATCCATTCTGCAAAACAGAACCGGGAGCTCCTTGCCCATCTGCCCCTGCCGGAAGAAGACCGATGTGAACTACTTCATTTCTGCGCGCCAGAGGCCGACCGTTTTTCTGTACTGAAACAGTCGCTTATCCGGCGGAAAATTCCCTTCAACGTTATTCCCCTGGAAGGCGCGCGGCATATTCTGCTGCCTGCGCCGCCGCCCTCCGCCCTGAACAAAAACTACTACAGGGTAACACTGGTGGCCCATTACGACCGGGTAGACAACACCCCCGGAGCCAACGATAACGCCGCCTCTGTTTTTCAGCTTTTGGCACACCGGGAAGCAATGTACAAAGAAGTAAACGCACCGCTGACCCAGATAATCTTTACCGACAAGGAAGAACTGCTCGCTCAGCACAACACAGCTTCCAAGGCCCCCCTGCGTCAGGGTTCCTGGTATCTGGCCCGTCACCTGCGGCGGCTGGGTGTTTCCAATGTGCTGTTTTTTGTTCTGGATATGTGCGGTATCGGCGACACTCCCGTCTGGGGCCACAGCGTACGCAAAGCCGGCATACACACACTTCAGGGCATAGAAAATAATGCTTTTACTGAAATGGAAACATTTTTGAAAAAGTTCAGCGGCGGAAAGAATTTTGGAGTGCATCCGCTGTTTTCAGACGATCTCGGTCTGCTTCTGGGAGGATATCCGGCGCTGCAGGTTTCCCTGCTGCCGCGGCATCAGGCAGAGCAGCTGCCGCCCCTTCCGGCCAATCCTCTGCCTTTACGGCAGCATCTGCAGAACAATATGCCGCCGGCCTGGCAAAGCGCCCACACCCCCTTTGATACACCGGATAAACTGCAGGCCGCTTCCTTTCTGCTGATAAGCCGGCTGCTGAGGGGACTTTCCCTCTACCGTTTTCCGCTCGGCCCCTCTTGACCCCTTCCGCCACTTCGATTCATCCTTGCAGCTGTGAATGACTGGCTGAAAGTAACAATACTCTCACTGCTGCCCGTCTCGGAACTGCGCGGAGGGCTGCCTTACGCCCTTTACAGGGGAATTCCATGGTACATGGCCTATCCCCTGTGTGTTCTGATAAACGCGGCTGTAGCTCCCATAGCGTATGTTTTTCTGGATACTATCCATAAATTACTCTACAGATGGGGTTTCTATGCCCGCCTATTCGATAAACTTGTCATAAGGGCCCGTCATAAACTCACCGAAAAGGTGGAACGCTTCGGATTCTGGGGTGTTGCCGTTTTTGTGGGCATTCCCCTGCCGGTTACCGGTGCCTGGACAGGCACTCTGGGAGCGTGGGTACTGGGTCTGAGCCGCCGGAAAACCATGCTGGCCGTACTGGCAGGTGTTACAGTTTCCGGTCTGATTGTTTCGTTCATTTACCTTGCCGGTATTCAGGCACTCGACTTCTTCATTAAACATGTCTAAAACAAAACCGGAAAACCTGGAAACGGTAAAAAGCAGACTCAACCCCCAGCAGCTTGAAGCAGTCAACTGTATTGACGGGCCCCTGCTCATTGTGGCCGGAGCCGGAAGCGGCAAAACAGGAGTGGTAACCACCCGTATAGCTGAAATGCTGGCCCGCGGAATTCCGCAGTCTTCCATACTGGCCCTCACCTTTACAAACAAGGCCGCCCGGGAAATGCAGGAACGGGTAAAGAAACTGACTGGTCTGCCGCTTTCCAATCTTACCGTGTCCACCTTTCATGCTTTCGGTGTTCAGATTCTCCGTGAACAGGCTGAACACCTTGGCTACCATCCCAACTTCAGCATTTACGATTCTTCCGACAAAACGGCCTGCATAAAAGAGGCGGCGCGCGAACTGCAGCTGCGTCATGAACCGGCAGAACTGAACACACTTTCAGCCCTCTTCAGCGGCATAAAAACCCGCCGTCAGCAGTGGGATACCGTAACATCACTCCATAAACCTCTTTATGAAGAATTTCAGGAACTGATGATGCTCCACAATGCTGTTGATTTTGACGATTTAATTGTCCGTCCCCTGGAGCTGTTTGAAAACTTTCCCGACATTCTGAACATCTACCGGAAACGCTTCCGCTACATTATGGTTGACGAGTTTCAGGATACATCAAGCATCCAGTACTGTTTTGTCCGCCATCTGGCCCGGAAACACCGGAATCTCTGCTGTGTGGGAGACGACGACCAGTCAATCTACTCATGGCGCGGCGCGGATTTTACCAATATTCTGAACTTTGAAACCGACTTTCCCGAACGCCGCGAAATTAAACTCGAACGCAATTACCGTTCCACCGGCACCATACTGAAAGCCGCCAATGCCGTTATTGCGCATAACACCGACCGCAAATCCAAAGAACTGTGGACCCACGACAATCACGAAGAAAAAACCATACAGTTTGCCGCCCCGGAAGACGAAAAAGCTGAAGCCGAATTCATAACTGAATCAATCAGGGAACTGAAAATAAACAACGGCCTCAGTTACGACCAGATAGGCATACTGGTCCGCACAAATTCGCTCACCCGCAGCATAGAAGAAGCTCTTTTGGCCTATAACATTCCCTATACAATGAGCGGAGGAACCAGCTTTTTCCAGCGTCAGGAAATTAAGGACATGATTGGATACCTGCGGGTTATATCCAACCCGGATGACGATGTCAATCTTCTGCGCATCATCAATACTCCCCGCCGAGGTGTCGGCAAAGTAACACTTAAAAGCATTGTGGATCTGGCCCGCCGCAAGGAATACTCGCTCTATTCAGCCATCAGTGAACTGGTTTTTCAGAGCAAGCCGGAAATCAGCGACAAAAGCCGTTCCGGCCTGGCCGAATTTCTAAACCTCATAGAAAAATATCAGGAAGTATTCAAGGGTCCGGAAAAAAACGAAACAGCCCCGGGTGTTAAACCTCCTCCATACCTCACACCCGGCTTTAATGAACTTCTGGAAGAAATTAACTACTGGGGCCATCTTATCCAGGAATTCCGGCATAATGAAAAAGTGGCCAAATGGCGCTTTGAAAACATCCGCAATTTTGCGTCTCTTCTGGAACGCTGGGAAGTGAATCCCGATAACCTGGAGCCCTCGCTGGAACGCTATCTGAACCGCATTACCCTGAACGCCCGCGATCAGCTGGAAGAAAACGAAGCCGGCAAAGCAAATCTAATGACCATTCACGCCTCCAAAGGACTGGAGTTCGATGTGGTATTTCTGGCCGGTGCCGAAGAAGGCAT
>PDRU01000215.1 GCA_002748225.1 Spirochaetales bacterium
TACTATTTCATTTTTATTTATTACGCGCTGCATGATATTGCCCCTTATTTATATGACTAACAGTATTTTCATGCGGGAATATTTGCCATTATGCGCAAGGACAGATTTCTGTATTTGATATGCCCCTATGCCCACGAACAAGCCAAGTTATTTATTCGTAACAATATTGAATCAAAAGTACAAGCTGATTTTCTACCCTGATGCTCCATCTACTCCCCTTCTTTCAACCTGGTAAATTCCCGGAAAATCATAATAAATGCCATCAGGACGGTGAGGACATCGGTAACAGGCAGGGAAAGCCATATCCCCTCAACCTGCATCAAGGCACGCAAAATCAAGACCAGCGGCACAAAGACAGCCACCTGACGAACAATGGCCAGCATGCCGGCTGGTTTTGGCTGTTCAACGGCAATAAAAAAGATCATGATGGTAGGAATGGCACCCATAATCAGCAGCGGGATATTCAGCATCCTGAAATAGGGTATGCCGATCCGGGCAAGTTCGGGATCAGAGATAAACCAGCTGAGGAGCAGACCGGGAAAGAGCATAAACAGCAGCCAGAAGGTGAATGTAACTGCCACACTTACCGTGGTAAAATATTTCCAGGCATATTTTGTCCGTTCATAGTCCTTGGCTCCGTAATTCATGCCCACCACCGGCTGCATACCATAACCAATACCGAAGATAATAAAAAAGACCAGCGAATAACAGCGCATAGCTGCAGTCATCAGGGCAATATGAGCCGCCCCGCCGCTCAAGGCCAGCACCTTGTACAGCACTCCCATCTGGATAACGCTCATAATCTGCATGAGCATGGCTGGTGTGCCGGCCTTGACAACCCGTGCGGTCAAGGCGCCTGATACCCTGATGTTGCTGACCATCAGACGCAGCCGGGTCTCTCCCTGCCAATGAAACAGCATCTGACATAAAAAATAGGCAAGTTGAGCAATGACCGTGGCCCAAGCCGCTCCCTGTATACCCGCCCAGGTAATAAGGATCGGATCAAGAACAAGATTCAACAAAAAGGAGCTTGAGGCGATCGTCATCGCCACCTTCATTTTGCCCTCACCCCGCAGCAGCATGTTCATCGCCGCTCCGGTAGCCATAAAGGGCATGCCAAGAACCAAAATACGCAGATAAGCAACTGCCATAGCAAGCAGGTCACCGCTGCCGCCTAAGAATTCGACCACCGGCTGGGCAATGGCCACAGAAAGCACCACGCCAGAACCGCTGCCCATCAGCACAAGGATGCCCTGATTCATAATAACCAGGGTGAAAAGCAAGCCCACCGCCCCCACAGCTATTGGCCCGATAAGCTGCCCGAGAAAAATCGCATCCACAAAATTATATAGCCCCATGACCACGGTGCCGATAATACCGGGAATGGCCATGCGTAAAAACAGTTTTCCCATCGGCTGGGTCAGGATATCGTTTCTGTCCTGCTGCATAAAAATCTCCCTTACTCTAATACGTTCGCATCAAGGCGATATCTGTTTCTGGACTCACTGCATCCACCATCTCGCTCGATCCTCAGTCTCATCGCCATACAAGCTGCCACCACACCAAAAAGACTGAAAAAGATGATGATATTTTCATAGCCAAATCGTCCTGCCAGTCCCAGGCTCAGGCTTGAAAAAAGCATGCTAAAAAACATAAAGACCCCATGCTGCATGGCAAAACCTGTTGCCGGCGAAATTTCCTTACACGCATCCATCATAAGCGTGGTGATCGCGATATTTGCAATACTGTACAGGGAAAAAACAAGGCTGACGATGGTGGTTATCTGAAGTTCGCCCAAGGTAAAATTCAAGGGCAGGAGATATAAAAGCAACCCCATGGACTGCCCCAGGGTCGCAAAAATCAACACCCGCCTGAAACTGAACTTTTTCATTACGCCACTTGCCGCAAGGGATACCAAGGCTCCCGCACTGTAGCCGACGATATGAATATAAAAGCCGATTTTAGCGAGCTCCCAGCCAATATCCACCAGTATCGGAGAAACAAGAACAAAGGCCGCGCTTATCGTTGCCGGATAGAAAAACAAAAAAACCAGCCAGTTACCTCTTGTTTTCCAGAAATCTACATATGCCTTGAATTGCAACCTTGTCATATGACTACGGGT
>PDRU01000216.1 GCA_002748225.1 Spirochaetales bacterium
TCCAGATAGGCGGCAATCTGTATGGCAGCTTCCAGAAACCCGGCCTTTCGCCCCTTGAGGATCATCTGTATGGCAACCACGTTGTAATCTTCGTCGTGAATCCAGCGGCGCAGAGCAAAGGTATCGCCGGGAGTAAACCCCGACTCGTCGGCAATGGAACCGGGCAGTACATCCGCCACACGGTAATTCTGAGTTACCCCGCTTCCGCTTATCCGCTCCAGCTGAAATCCAAAGAGGGGGGTAAGCAGATTTTCCCTTGCGTCGCGGGTTAAGGCGGTTTGCAGGGGAATGTCGGGACGTACTCCCAGAGAAAGAATTCCCTCTACTGTCCGGAAGGACTCTTTGCCGTCAGTTTCCCGTTCCCAGACAAGACTGCACAGTGTTCCGGTATGCCGTGTAATAAGATACTCCTGCAGGCTTCTGATGGTGTTATACGGTTTTCCATCCACGCTTTTCAGAATATCGCCGGGTTTAAGTCCGGCGTCGTGCGCCGGAGAACCGGGAACAACGTAGACAACTTCCAAACGTCCAAAGCTGTCCCAGGCCGAAATTCCCATCCACGGGAGTTCTGTTTCACCTCCGCCGTAAAGAGCCGGCACCAGCTGTTTGACATAAGTACCGGGTATGGCAAAGTTAACTCCTTCATACGATTCCACTCCGGCAAACACCACTCCTATCACTTCCCCTTTATCATTAAGAAGCGGACCGCCGCTGTTTCCCGGGTTAATAGGCACGTCAATCTGCAGAGAACCGGCCATGGGCTGTACGGAGCGCGCGAAGGCCGAAACCGTACCCGTTGTCAATGTACGGGCCAAACCGCCGGGAGAACCTATGGCGCTGATTTTTTCTCCCAGAGAAGGAACATCGCTGCCGGCAAAGCTGAACACATAGGGAACCTCCATTTCTGTTTTCAGCAGTGCCAGATCAAAATCTTTATCGTAACCAACAACTTTAGCCGGAATACGGTCGGGCGAATCTTCATTCTTTTTAATGTAGAGCCGGGAATACCCCTGATAGGAAGGATCCACTTCGCTTTCTATAACATGGTAATTGGTCAGTATGTAGCCTTCGGGATCAATAAAAAAACCGGAACCTATACCCCTGTCAGGCACACCGACATTACCTACCAGGCGTATGCCCCTGTTCACCCATACAGTAACGGTTCCGTCTATAATTTCTTCAATGGACGCCGAATCAGGG
>PDRU01000214.1 GCA_002748225.1 Spirochaetales bacterium
TTTTATCCGGAAGCGGGGTGTCGAAATGACTAAAGTGTTATTGGAAACAAAGGGTATTAAAAAATACTTTCCAACTGGCAAAAAGCGCAACGAAAAGAAAAATTTAGCTAGATTGAGTGCGCAGGCAGTAAAAATTTACAAAAAAAATCACCCCGCTGAAGATGGCGATGGTGATAGTTTGTTCAATAAAATATTTGAGGGCTATAAGTCCGGTGCAGACTACAGCGACGAACTGGATATCGTATTAGCCGACTATGAGGCGCGCTCTAAGGTAAATGGCGAAAAATTATACGTCAGAGCCAACGACGGTATCAACTTAAAGATTTACGAAGGCGAAACGGTTGGTCTGGTCGGCGAATCCGGTTGCGGTAAGTCGACGTTTGGCAGAACAATTCTAAAGCTATATGAACCGACGGCCGGTGAAATCATCTTTGACGGCGACAATATTACCGATTATTCGGTATCGCAAATGGTTAAGTTGCGTCAAGAAATGCAGATTATATTCCAAGATCCGTATTCTTCGCTCAATTCCAGAATGCCGGTTGGCTCGATAATCGGCGAGGCGCTACTTGAACACGGCATCTACAAGAAAAACGATCCCGCATTTGAGGACTACGTCAAGGAAATCATGCGCACTTGCGGTTTGGCAGATTATATGATCTATCGCTATCCGCACGAATTCTCCGGTGGACAGCGTCAGCGCATCGGCATTGCCCGCGCCTTGGCGCTCAAGCCAAAATTCATCGTCTGTGACGAGGCGGTCTCGGCGCTCGACGTATCGATTCAGTCGCAGGTCATCAACTTGTTAAAAGACCTCCAAAAAGAATACGGTATGGCTTACTTGTTTATTTCGCACGACTTGTCAGTCGTCAAGCACATCAGTGACCGCATCGGTGTCATGTACTTGGGCGACATGGTCGAGTTTGCCGATAAAAAAGATTTGTATGCCGACCCGCAGCACCCGTATACGCAGGCGCTGTTGTCGGCTGTTCCGGAAACCGACTTGGAAAAGTCGCGCAATAAGCGCCGCATCGTTTTGGAGGGCGACATTCCGTCCAATATCGTCGTGCCGACGGGTTGTAAATTCCACACTAGATGTCCAATTGCCAAGGGTATTTGTAAGCGCGAAGTGCCGCAATTTAAAGAAGTTGCCGAAGACCACTTTGTGGCATGTCACTTTAGCGGTACAAAG
>PDRU01000075.1 GCA_002748225.1 Spirochaetales bacterium
GTTTTTGCCCTGTTCATATAGTGACCACAAACCTATACTGTGCGCTTTGCTGATGCCTCGGGCTCTTTGCCACGTCGATGGCGTATCAGCACGTAAGCAAAACAACATCATCGGATAACAACACCATGTCTGAATCGTCAAATCTGGCTTTGGATCGAGGCTTTTTCGGTCACCCCAAGGGCCTGCAAACCCTGTTTTTCACTGAAATGTGGGAGCGCATGAGTTACTACGGTATGCGCGGCCTGCTGGTTCTGTTTTTAACCACCTCCATCAATGAGGGCGGTTTTGCCTATACGGCGGCAGTAGCCAGCGCAATCTACGGACTCTACACCGCCTCGGTGTACTTCATGGGTTTACCCGGCGGCTGGATGGCCGACAGGCTGATCGGCTCACAGCGCGCGGTGTGGTACGGCGGTATTATTATCATGTGCGGCCATATATCACTGGCTATTCCCAACGACAAAACCTTTTATCTGGGCTTGATTCTGGTGGTGCTTGGCACGGGATTGCTCAAACCCAGCATCAGCGCCCTGGTGGGCACCCTCTACAGCTCCACCGATGAGCGCCGCGACAGCGGCTATGCGATTTATTACATGGGCATCAACATCGGCTCCCTGATCGGCTACACCGTGTGCGGCGCCCTGGCCGAAGCCGATGCGTTCGGCTGGCACTGGGCGTTTGGCGCCGCCGCGGTGGGCATGGCCATAGGCCTGATCCAATTCCGAAAAACCGTTGGCAACCTGCAAGGTGCAGGCGCAGCGCCACTACAACCGATGACGCCAGCGGGAAATACTCGTTCCTGGCGAATTATCGGTGTCTTCCTGCTGGGTCTTGTGGTAGTAACACTCTCGGTGATGAACGGACTTATCACCCTGAATCCCATTTCCCTGGCGCAGTCCGTCGCGGTTGCTTTTACCGCTATTTTTGTAATTTATTTCAGTGCGGTCTATTTTCTTGGCAGGCTCGATCCTTGTGGAAATTCCCACGGTTTGGTTTCAGTCTGCAAACTCAACCTTTATCATTCTGCTTTCGCCCTTCTTTGCCGCTATGTGGATCAGACTCGGCAGACGCATGGTGTCGCCAGCATACGGGGTGAAATGCGCCGTTGGTCTTATCATCATGGCAAGCGGTTTTATCGCCATGTACTACGCCGCACACATTGCCGCCGCGGGGATGAAAGCCGCTGCTTTCTGGCTGATTTTAACTTACTTCTTGCACACTTGCGGCGAGTTGACCATCAGCCCCATCGCCTTGAGCGCCGTATCCAAACTGGCACCCAAACGCTACCTGGGCCAGATGATGGGCGTGTTCGTTTTGACCTACTCTATCGGCAGCATTATCGCCGGTATCTTCGCGGGCAAATTCGACCCCAACAACGTGGCAGAAATGCCCAGCCTGTATATGCAGATTGTGACGTTCAGTGTCGGCGTGGGCGCGATAGTGTTGCTGTTTAGCCTGTTTACCAAAAACTGGGAAACCGAAGTGCAGGCTGCGCATGCGAGAGAGGAAAAACAATAACTCAGCTAAACAACCGCCACCTGCCAGTGACTCGCGCTGGTAGGTGCTGAATCAGCACACTGACAATTCAGGCCGGTGGGTTTGCAGCTGAGGTAGACACGGGGAATTTCCGAGCAAAGGCATTTGCCGCAGGCTTTGCGGGCTGATGGCAGAGAGGCTTGGTGGCAGTTTTTAAATCTACCAGATAGAACAGAGAGAAGATTTCTAGCTTTTTTAATAAAAAAAGCTACCCTGCCGTAGCAGGGTAGTCTATTTTGTGTTCTAAAACTTGTTAACGGATAGAACACGCTTCCTAAGATGCTACGTGGCCGTCGCCACAAGACGTAGAATAGCGAATTAAGCTCGATTGTCAATTAAAAAAGGTAAAATATGCACATTCCCTACTTGCTAGCTCTCGATATAGGCACCTCTTCGATCGGTTACGTCGTTTTCACTATCAACAAAAAAGGTGAACCTACCGCCGTGGAGGATCTTGATGTAAGAATTTTCTCCGATGGCCGAAATCCAGAAACTAAAGAACCCCTCGCCGTAGGCCGACGTAAAGCCAGAGGAATAAGGCGGACACGAGATCGCGGCCAAAACCGCGTGCGCCGCCTGGTCAAAGAGCTTATTGAGTGCGGGTTATTACCCGCCAACGATCAAGAGCGCAGAGAGATACTGCAACAAACCTGTCCGTATGAAGCCAGAGCGCTATCAGCAAACCAGCCTGTGGAACCTTATACATTGGGAAGAGCCATTTTTCACCTGGGACGGCGACGTGGCTTCAAGTCGAACCGACTGGCATCTGGCGGTGAAGAATCGGAGTACAAGTCAAAAATTGAATCCTTACGTGAACACCTTGGCGATCACACCCTGGGCGAATACCTATACCGAAGGATTCAAGAAAACAAGGCGCTGGCAAATAAAGGCACGCCGATAAAGCAAACCCCTGTGAGGTTCAGAAATGGCGAAACTGAGTTCTATGCCGACAGAGCCATGTACAAATCCGAGTTCCGTAAAATCCAAGAAACCCAGGGCAATACTTTGCTTAGTGACAAGCAATGGGCGCTATTGGAAGAAACTGTTTTCTTTCAATACCCCCTGAAGCCGGTACCAAAGGGCAAATGCCGTTTCTATTCTGAGGAAACCCGGGCCCATATCGACTTACCGATAAGCCATGAATTTCGCATCCTGCAAGAGGTCAACAACTTAAGATATGTCTCCCAAGGCGTCAGCCATGAACTGACGGAAAGACAACGCAATGCGATTATTCAGGCCTTGCACAAAAGCAAGTCAAAAACTTTCTTATCTTTAGTAAAACTTAAGGACGAACACAAAAATCCGTTTTTCCCCTCTGACGCTCAGTTTAATCTTGATGTGGCGAGCCGTAGCAGCAAGCTGATTGGCAATGAAACCCTTATCAATTTAAGAAAGGCAGACTATCTGGGCAAGCTCGCGGACACACTGGATACCAAAAAGCTAAATGACATCGTCGAATACCTTATAGAGCCTTTTGAGCAAGCCAACGGAAAACGTGTTATTGCCAGTGATAAAAAGGTTATCAGTTACCTAAAGAAACAGCTCCCATCCTTATCCAGCGAGCAAATTAACAATCTTTCTAATTACCGTTTCAAGCGTGGCACAGCCAGCGTCTCACGCAAATTTATTGAACAAATTAACCCAATTTTGAGGGAACAAGGCCTTGTTTACAGTGATGCCGTCGCTCAACTCAGCGATGAAATCGGTATTCCTTTGCACCACAGCGACTTTGCACCAGATGAGCTGATGAATGAACTCCCATACTATGGCGTCGCAATGCCAGAATCCGTGTGGGGAGAAAAGCCCGAATCTGACGCCAATAAGGCGCCGCACGAACGCGATGAAGATGCCTATCAGTACGGTAAGATTGCAAACCCAACGGTTCACGTTGCACTTAATCAGCTGAGATTTGTAGTCAACCAAATCATTTCCAAAATGGGCGGCACACCGGAAAAAATTCATATAGAGCTTACCCGAGATCTTAAAAACTCCAAACAGGCTCGTGAAGAATACTCGCGTAACCAGAAAAAGAATAAGAAAAACAATGATCGTATTAGAGACTTACTCCAAACTGAATTCGGCATAGAAAGACCGCGACGAGAAGATATACAAAAGGTCAAACTGTGGGAAGAGCTAGACGATCACACCTGTATATTCACCGAACAGAGAATAGCAGCAAAACAACTCTTCAACGGCGAAGTAGAAATTGAGCATATCGTCCCGTTCAGCCGATGCTACGATGATGGCATGAACAACAAAACCCTGGCATTCAAGAACGCCAACAATATCAAAGGTAACCGCACACCTTTTGAGGCATTCGGAACGGATCAAGAGCGCTACGCCGTCATGATGAAACGCGCGCTCAAGAGCTTCGGCCAGAGTTCTAAATATGAGCGCTTTAAGGAAGGCGCATTCGAAAAGTTTTACGGTGGCGACAAAGGCGATATGATCGCCAGACAGCTCAATGACACCAAATACATCAGCCGAAAAGCTCGACAGTACCTTTCTTGTATATGTGAACCCAAGAATATTATTCCCGTAAACGGACAGATGACCGCCGTGCTTCGCGATGTGTGGCAGCTCAATCACTACAAAGACAAAACAACGGGCAATTATCGAAACGATCACCGTCATCATATTGTGGATGCTTTTGTTGTGGGAATGACTTCTCGCGCTTTGATAAACCGCATCAACAGAACGACATCAAAAGATCAACGTCACATAAACAACCTGTATGAACTCTTAAAGGATCGCGTTGGTGATGCCTTAGCACCATCACTTAAAGCTCAGTTACAACACAAGCTGGGCTCGGTTACCGCATCCTATAAACCAGATCACACCGATCACGGCTCAATGTATAACGGCACGGCCTACGGACTTATCGAACTGGACGGCAAGGTATACGGCGTCACCAGGAAGCCCATCAATGCACTAAGTCATGACGAAATATTCAGTATCCGCGACGACCGCTTAAAAAAGAAAATTCTGTCATACCTCACAGATAACAAAAGTGCCAAAGACAGCAAAGAGTTACAGACAATCGTTCCTAAAAAGCAACTCACACGAAAGCTAACGGGCTTTACTGAGGAGACTGGCATCAAGAGTTCTCGTATTCTCGTTTCAAATAAGAGCATCAGCGTTATTAGAAGCGCGCCATATAAAGGATATACCCTGAACTCCTATGCTTACTGTGATGTCTGGAAAATCCCTCATAAAAAGGACAAAAAAACTGGCGTATACACCTACAAATACAAAGGTGTTCTTGTACCTTACGCCGAGGTGAACCAATACAAGTCTACCCCCAAGCGACCTGTGGACAAAGATGGACGATCTCATCCCGCTGCCAAAAAGCTGATGCGGCTATACAAACATGACTGCATAGACTTAATTAACAAGCGCTCTGGAGAAGTTACCAGAAAACGTATTGCTGGATTCAAAAATGATAACAGACTTGACTTACAAAATAGTCTTGGGTCGCTAAAAAGTAAACAAAAACCCATATCTGTCAACAAAATTTATACTGAAAACCATATCAGCAAAAAGAACACTTAAATATGCGCTGGAATATCGTTGAACTATCTGAAAACGGACGTTATGCAAAGCTGAGTCGGGGCTTTTTATGTGTAATGGACGGCGATGAACAGCTCGGCAAGGTGATTATTGACGAGATGTGCTGCCTGCTTCTCACCGCGGAGCAGGCCGTTTTGTCCAAACCACTGATGGTTAGACTGGCGGAATATGGTATACCTATCGTGATATGCGGTGAAAACTATCACCCTATTTCGATCAATCTTCCCTATGCAGCACACCACCAACCTAACAGAGCACTGGACCTGCAACTATCGGCAACAGAGCCGTTAAAAAAACGCCTCTGGCAACAGATTGTAAAAAGAAAGATAGAAAATCAGGCCAACACACTAAAGCAACTGCACCCTGATGAATCATCAGTTCAAAACCAGTTTTCGAGACTTACCAGCAAAGTACGCTCAGGTGACCCGGAAAATATCGAAGCACAGGCAGCAAAACTTTACTGGAAGACTATTGTATCGGGTGGCTTTACGCGCAACAACGCTTCACAAGACACGCTGAACGCCGCACTGAACTACGGTTATACCGTTATCAGAGCAGCCTGCGCCAGAGCAATCGTTGCGGCTGGCCTGTTGCCAGCGCTGGGCATATACCATTCAAATCAACGCAATGCCTTCTGCCTGGCTGACGATCTTATGGAGCCCTACAGGCCACTGGTGGATTATGAGGTTTTTAACACCGGAGTTGCCAGTGGCGAGCTAGACAAACACGCAAAACAAAAACTCGCCAAACTTTTATTGCTGGATATCGAAGTCGACGGTAAAAACACCATCGTCAATAACGCCATGCAAATGCTGGCGTTTTCATACGTCAACTCTTTGAAAGACAAAACACCCCAATTGTCGCTACCCAAGCTGGAATAGCGTATGAAACCCGCCTATTTTCTCAATGCGTACAAGCTTATGTGGATGATCGTCATGTTTGACCTGCCCGTCGTCACCAAGGCGGATCGAAAAGAATACACCCGCTTTCGTAACCACCTGCTAGACAACGGTTTTGATATGTCCCAGTTTTCGGTTTATGAGCGTCTCGTTTCGAGCAAAGATCGGGTCAAGCAATTTGAGCGCAGGATAGCCGCGGAACTTCCCAAAAATGGCAAAGTCCAAATCATTACAATCACCGATAAACAATACCAAAATATCAAATCTTACTATGGTCAGTCCCAGTTCACTCCAGATAAACCTGATCAGCTTCACCTTTTTTAGGCTCGTCAGCCTCGGAAAAAGATCAGAATATCTTTATTTTACCCTTTACAATCAGCACCTTACCAAACATAGATTGTAGCATCTTAGGAAACGCGCTCAATCCGCAACTCATGCAAGACCACCCAGAATATGAAGGTTATTGTAGCATCTTAGGAAACGCGCTCAATCCGCAACTGTAGATTTGATGGTGATGAAGGTGGATATATTGTAGCATCTTAGGAAACGCGCTCAATCCGCAACTATCAGCACTAGCACCACCCGTGTCTGCACATTGTAGCATCTTAGGAAACGCGCTCAATCCGCAACTACATTACTAATTGTGTAATAATTCATTGTATTGTAGCATCGTAAGCGACGTTAAATCACCCCCTTTTTTTCAGCTCCCATCCTGCCAGACAATTTCTCCTGTTCACCCACGCAGGAGACGACCATGGACAACAACCAG
>PDRU01000210.1 GCA_002748225.1 Spirochaetales bacterium
ATAATGCCCTCACCCACAAAACAGAGGAAATAAGTAAGACGCAGAAAAACATCTGAAAAAGGATCCATCAGCTTTCCTACGTCACTGACCAGATTCTTCTTGCGGGCAATTATTCCGTCCAGCAGATCAGTAATTTCACCGAAGGCAAACAGCACCCAGAGAATAACAATACCGGTCCCGGGCCCCATTCCCAAACGGAAAAAAAGAAACCAGGTAAGAAAAATAAGCGGTGTCATCCAGATTCTGGACAGGGTGAGTTTATTCGGCAAAGTCATAACATACTATACGTTTCAGCACATGGCGGGGTCAAGCAAATCAGACGGGCCAGCCGTGCATAAGGGCGGCGCCTCCTGCAGATAAAATAAGTTCAAGTAATACCACGGCCCTGCTCACGGGGCCGCGCAACTCCCTTTGCAATGCGCATTAACCATTTTTTGCCCGCGCCCAAAGGCGCGAGTTTTAAGCTGGCTGAAGCGCGGGGGGGGGCAGCCCTGCGGCCGCTCAAATTCATGAGCGCACCTGACGGCCCGCCTTCCAGAGGACTGCTCACAAGGCCGCATAAGGGCGGCGCCTCCTGGCATAAGGGTGGCGCCTCCTGTAGATAAAATGAGTTCAAATAATACCACGGCCTTGCTCCCGGCCATGCATGAGGCGCAAAGCAAATTTCGGACTTGTTTTGCCGCCAGATTTGCCCTGCTCACGGGGCCGCGCAACTCCTTTTGCAATGCGCATTAGCCATTTTTTGCCCGCGCCCAAAGGCGCGAGTTTTAAGCTGGCTGAAACGCTGGGGGGGGGCGCCCCTGCGGCCGCTCAAATTCATGAGCGCACCTGACGGCCCGCCTTCCAGAGGACTGCTCACAAGGCCGCATAAAGGCAGCGCCTCCTGGCATAAGGGTGGCGCCTCCTGTAGATAAAATGAGTTCAGATAATACCACGGCCTTGCTCACGGCCATGCATGAGGCGCAAAGCAAATTTCGGACTTGTTTTGCCGCCAGATTTGCCCTGCTCACGGGCCCGCGCCCAAAGGCGCGAGTTTTAAGCTGGCTGAAGCGCGGGGGGGTGGCGGCCCTATTCACGGGGCCGCGTATCAGCCCTTATGCGGCGCGGCGTTCTGCTTCCGGAAGCTGTTGGGAGTTATTCCGTAGAGTTTTTTAAAAAACCGGATATAACTCCGGACATCGTTAT
>PDRU01000211.1 GCA_002748225.1 Spirochaetales bacterium
GTATGAATTTGCCCGTCTGAATTTAACCCATACCATTATGAGCAAGCGCCATCTGCGCCGCCTTGTGGAGGAAAAACTTGTTCACGGCTGGGACGATCCTCGCATGCCCACACTCAAGGGAATGCGGCGCCGTGGCTATCCGGCAAAGGCCATCCGCCGGTTCATAGAGGAAATTGGTATAAGCAAGGTGAACAGTCTGGTTGATATGGAGTTTCTTGTTTTTCATATCCGCGAAGAACTCAACCGCAGCGCCGACCGGCGGATGGCGGTTTTGAATCCCTTAAAACTGACAATTACCAACTGGCCCGCGGGTAAGACAGAGGTATTTCAGGCGGAAAATAATCCGGAGAATGCTGAGGCCGGTTCCCGTGATATTGAGTTTTCCGGAGAGCTCTGGGTGGAGCGTGGCGACTACATGGACGACGCGCCCAGAAAGTGGTTCCGTATGTCTCCGGGCCGCGAAGTCAGGCTGAAATACGCTTACTACGTTACCGTGAACGAGGTACTGCGTGGCAGCCGCGGTGAACCGGTGGAGCTGCTCTGTACTTACGACCCGGAGAGCCGGGGAGGACAGACGCCTGACGGACGGAAGGTGAAGGGTACTCTGCACTGGCTTTCCCGGCATAACGCTGTTTCAGCCGAAGTGCGCCTTTACGATCATCTGATAACACTGGAAGATGTGTCTCAGGTTGAAGAGGACAGGGATTTTACCGATTACCTGAACCCCGAGTCGGAAATTGTATTAACTGAGGCCCTGATAGAGCCGGCATTGGCCAACGCCGAACCGGAAGAGCGTTTTCAGTTTATGCGTAACGGTTATTTTGTGGCTGACAGAAACGAGCATAAGCCGGGAGTAAAACCGGTGTTTAACCGGATTGTCGGTCTGCGGGACTCTTGGGCCAAAATATCCAAAAAGGGATAGTGCTGCCGGAGGAATTATGCTTGAGGAATTCAGTACACAGACAGCTGGGCGGAAGCTGTTTTCATTCCCGGAAATATACATCATTTCCGTTAAAGCTTTCAGAAGTATGGGTCCCTTCCGTAATGCGGCAGAGAAGGGACTGGTTTCCGCTCAGCTCCGAGAGCGCATTATGCTGGCTGTTACCGCCGTGAACGGCTGCGAGGTCTGCTCCTATTTTCACACGGGCGAGGCCCTTAAAGCCGGGCTTGATAACAGTGA
>PDRU01000212.1 GCA_002748225.1 Spirochaetales bacterium
GTATGAATTTGCCCGTCTGAATTTAACCCATACCATTATGAGCAAGCGCCATCTGCGCCGCCTTGTGGAGGAAAAACTTGTTCACGGCTGGGACGATCCGCGCATGCCCACACTCAAGGGAATGCGGCGCCGCGGCTATCCGGCAAAAGCCATCCGCCGGTTCATAGAAGAAATTGGTATAAGCAAGGTGAACAGTCTGGTTGATATGGAGTTCCTCTTTTTTCATATCCGCGAAGAACTCAACCGCAGCGCCGACCGGCGGATGGCGGTTTTGAATCCCTTAAAACTGACAATTACCAACTGGCCCGCTGGTAAGACAGAAGTATTTCAGGCGGAAAATAATCCGGAGAATGCTGAGGCCGGTTCCCGGGATATTGAGTTTTCCGGAGAGCTCTGGGTGGAGCGCGGCGACTACATGGACGACGCGCCCAGAAAGTGGTTCCGCATGTCGCCGGGCCGCGAAGTCAGGCTGAAATACGCTTACTACGTTACCGTGAACGAGGTACTGCGTGACAGCCGCGGTGAACCGGCGGAGCTGCTCTGTACTTACGACCCGGAGAGCCGGGGAGGACAGACGCCTGACGGACGGAAGGTGAAGGGAACGCTGCACTGGCTTTCCCGGCATAACGCTGTTTCAGCCGAAGTGCGCCTTTACGATCATCTGATAACACTGGAAGATGTGTCCCAGGTTGAAGAGGACAGGGATTTTACCGACTACCTGAATCCTGAGTCGGAAATTGTATTAACTGAGGCCCTGATAGAATCGGCATTGGCCAACGCCGAACCGGAAGAGCGTTTTCAGTTTATGCGTAACGGTTATTTTGTGGCTGACAGAAACGACCATAAGCCGGGGGTAAAACCGGTGTTTAACCGGATTGTCGGTCTGCGGGACTCCTGGGCCAAAATATCCAAAAAGGGATAGTGCTGCCGGAGGAATTATGCTTGAGGAATTCAGTACACAGACAGCCGGACGGAAGCTGTTCTCATTCCCGGAAATATACATCATTTCCGTTAAAGCTTTCAGAAGTATGGGCCCCTTCCGTAAGGCGGCAGAGAAGGGACTGGTTTCCGACAGGCTTAAAGAGCGCATTATGCTGGCTGTTACCGCCGTGAACGGCTGCGAGGTCTGCTCCTATTTTCACACGGGCGAGGCCCTTAAAGCCGGGCTTGATAACAGTGA
>PDRU01000217.1 GCA_002748225.1 Spirochaetales bacterium
GCGCGCACTCCGTTCTGCCCTGCTGGATGGGCATCGCGTCCATCTCTTTTTTACGGGCAATCCTCGCCTCAAGAAAAGAGAGGCCTGCCATATTGGCAATCACGGTATTAAACGGCTCATAGATACCTGCCGAAACAATCAAAAAAACGATATAGGTAAAGAGATCCACCCTGCCCTGAACAAAGAGCCAGGCGCCGATAAGAGCGACGCTGACCAGCCCCAATTTTAACAGGATAAAGGAAAAATTGATCAAAGCGCCAGCAATCAGCTCCAGCCTGATCAGTTTTGTTTCATAACCGTCAAGCAGAGCGGCCAGCTGGTCAGAATACTTTTTTTCATAATTATAGGCCTTGATCTCACCAATACAGTCCAGCCCCTCCTGCAGGGTATCGGAGATCTGCAGTTTTGCGTTACGCAGATCGACCATGGTTCTCTTTTGATAGTTTTTCGACAGATAAAAAACCAGAAGCGCCACCGGTACCACCCAGAACATCGCCAGTGCCATCTGCCAGTGAAAAAGGGTCAGAGCCAGGGTGACCAGGCCGATACTGATATAGGAGGCATAGAGCTGAGGCACCGCATGGGAAAACATATGTTCAATCTCAGTGGCATCTTCCATAATGGTAGCACTTAAATCAGCGATATCACGTCTACCAAAAAAAGCGAGGGGAAGTTTTCGTATCTTTTCGGCAAGAGAGATACGCATTCTGGCGCTCTCCTCATAGATCTTGGTATAGGCGCTATCATACTGTTTTAAGGCGATGCAGAACATAATGCTGGCAAGCATACCAGCCAGTACCAGATAAAACAAGGCTCCATGCTCCAGAGCCTCTCCCGTATCCAGAGTCAAAACGGCTTGCCGGATAAAATAGAAGGCCAGCATCGCGGGAAACATCAGAGAGATATTCAATAATGCCGACCAGATCACACTGCAGATAAAATCACGTACCCCTTCATCACTTAAGGCATATCTGTCCTGAAAATAGCGTCTCATACCGCACCCTCCTCTTCCTTATCCGTGCCCGCCTGTAATTTCCAGCCGATAGACTCCTGATATTCGGCATACATCCGGGCATAGATACCCTGCCTGGCCATCAACTCATCATGCGCCCCCTGCTCAACAATTTTCCCTCCACTAATAACAAGAATCTTGTCCGCCTGCTGCACGCTGGTCAG
>PDRU01000218.1 GCA_002748225.1 Spirochaetales bacterium
TTATGTTTTTGACTGCGAAATTTCATAATACATACTATAGCAAGCATTATAGAGTACTATCAAGTTTGCAGCTTCATATACAGCACAATAATCCTCGCCTCTCTCCAAATGCCATAATATCCTGCCGGCAATTCAAAATCACCGATATATGTCAAGGGCACTCCATTACAGATAACCAAAACGGCCAATGGAGGGGATAGGGAATGCCTGGACCATTTTCTTATCTTTGGGGAGCATCAACTGAATAATCTGGTAAACGAATATGTCAATTACTACAATAAGCTCAAGGCCTCATCAGGGAGCGGGAAACTTGCCGCCTTCAGGCAAAGGGAAGGGAAGCATACAAGGTACCGTTAAAAGCCGCGCGGTACTCTTTAGGCTTTTACCAGCATTATTACCGCGAAGTAGCGTAATAAGTTTTTATGGAATACAGGTAAGCCATATCCACAGCACAGGATAAAAAATGATCTAAATTTTTTCATAGTTACCTTCAAGTTTCAGGCTTCCCCACATCGCATTGGCTGCACCTGCCCAATCTTTTACTAAGGCGGCGGAGCAGCGCAAGCCGCAAAAAAGCCCCGGCAAAAAGCATTGCAGCGGACAGCCCGGCCCGGCTGATAAATATTATTTAGCGGCCGGGGGCGCCCAAATAAAGGAAAAAAGACAAAAGAGTCTCGCCTTTTAACAGTGAAAGCGGTATGTTTGGAGCATGAGTAATAATGTGGCTATTTTCTGGGATGTTGAAAACGTTAAGCCGTCCAGTTCGAAGAACCTGTTTATTCAGGGGCTGTGGGATTACGCGGAAGGTCTGGGCCGAGTGGTGAGTTCCTATGCCTACGCGGACTGGAGTATGCCGGGGTATAAGTCGCTGGGACCGGCTCTGGCGGCTCTGCATTTTAATATGATTCATGTGCCTTTCCGGGGACGCCGGCGGGACAAGAACAGCGCGGATATGCATTTAACAAACGACTGTCTTGATTTGCTGCGTTTTCAGGATCATGTGAACACGTATGTGCTGCTGACGGGCGACAGCGATTTCCGTCCGCTGGTTATGAATTTGCGCAAGGCGGGAAAAACAACGCATATTGTCTGCGATATTAAAAACGCCAGTAACGATTTGCTGCGCCTGGCCGACAGTTTTACCGACTACCGGGATATGTTTCCTTCGGAGGACGATGAAACAGCCGATGATGATTCGGGGCGCGATGAGAGCGGGAAGAAGGACTCAACTACTTCTTATTCCCGGGAATACTGGTTTGAACGTCTGGCTGAAACGGCTTCCATTCTGCGCAAGGATAATAAGGGAACCGACCCGGGTAATGTGAAGATTACCATGAAGAAACTCAACCAGGGTTTTGACGAGAAGGCTCTGGGCTATAAGCGATGGGGCGATTTTATTGCCGGAGCGTCGAAGGCGGGTTTTGTGCGGCTGGAATCGGATGACAGACAGACCGAAATTATTCCGGGGCGGCAGTTCAGTCAGGAGGCAGGCTCTCTGCAGAAGGCGCTGCGGACGCTGCTGGAAACTCTGACGGAGATGGACGGCGGAGCATCGGC
>PDRU01000219.1 GCA_002748225.1 Spirochaetales bacterium
GACAACCTTTCGGGAGATCCCGGTGTTGATATCCGCATTGAGGACCATTACTGGAACCGCAGTGACGCGGCTGTTGTTTTCCGCCGGGAAGACCGGAATACGGGAGAAGTCCGGTATATCTATCATGGTAATGACGGTACCAGCATGCCGTGGAACGACACGGCGCAGATTGATTTTCTGAATCCGGAAGCCCGTGAAGCTGTTATTCAGGATATTCTGCATGTTGCCAGGAACTTTCCCATTATCCGTTTTGACGCTGCCATGGTTCTGGCCCGTAAAAGCATACGCCGTCTCTGGTTTCCATCTCCCGGCAGCGGCGGAGCCATTCCTTCCCGCTCGGAACACGCGCTCAGCGATGAAGAATTCATGAGCGCCTGTCCAAGCGAATTCTGGAGAGACGTGGTGGACCGTGTAGCGGCCGAGGTTCCCGGTACACTGCTTTTGGCTGAAGCCTTCTGGATGATGGAAGGCTACTTTGTGCGTTCCCTGGGAATGCACAGGGTGTACAACTCGGCGTTTATGAACATGCTGCGTGACGGCAAGAATGCTG
The DNA here is from genome assembly GCA_002748225.1 of Spirochaetales bacterium. Taxonomy (GTDB): domain Bacteria; phylum Spirochaetota; class Spirochaetia; order DSM-2461; family DSM-2461; genus UBA2779. The sequence continues at coordinate 551 of PDRU01000219.1, forward strand.
AATACCGTGAAGCCATAAAGGAAACCCTTACCTTTGATCCGGGTATACTTCAGCGCTATGTAAACTTTATGAACAACCCGGACGAAGAAACAGCGGTGGATCAGTTTGGTAAAGACGATAGATATTTTGCAGCCTGTACGCTTCTGACCACTCTGCCGGGGCTGCCCATGTTCGGTCATGGTCAGGTGGAGGGCTTTACAGAAAAGTACGGCATGGAATATGTCCGCGCCTACCGGGAGGAACAGCCGGACGGAGATCTGGTGGCCCGGCATGAGAGGGAAATCTTTCCCCTGATGCACCGCCGCAGTCTGTTTGCCGGCGCGCTTTCCTTCCGGCTCTACGATCTGAACACTCCCGAAGGAGTGAATGAGAATGTTTTTGCCTACAGCAATACCGACGGACAGAACCGTGTTCTGGTATTGGTGAACAACAGGTTTGAACGGAGCTGCGGAACCATTCATTACGCTTTTCCTGTTAATGATGGAAACGGCGGACAGATTACCGGCTCTCTGGGTGATGCTCTTGTTCCCTCAGACCGTAATTCCTCCGACTGGGTTCTGATGCGTGAACATGTGAGCGGCCTGTGGTTTCTGCGCAGTGCCGGAGAGCTGCGCTCCC
>PDRU01000220.1 GCA_002748225.1 Spirochaetales bacterium
AGAACGCTGTTTATGCGGTTCAGGTAATGGCTCATGCTTGAATGGTACATGATGGGGCTGTTTTTGGCTAATACGGGCCTGAACGATGAATTCATCAATTTTTTATGCAGATTTTGACGATTTTACTACTCAACCGGTTTTTGAGGGTGTAAAATGACTATTATGAAAATACTCATTGCCGATAAGCTTTCAGACGCGGCTGTCAGGGATTTAAAAGCCCTGGGAGCTGAACTTCGGGTTGAGCCCTCTTTGGGGGCCGACGATCTTCCCGCGGCGCTTGGAGATTCGGATATTCTGATTGTCCGCTCCACAAAGGTAACGGCGGCGGCTATTGATGCCGCGCCTGATTTGTCGCTGATAATCCGTGCGGGCGCGGGAGTGAATACAATAGATCTGGCTCATGCCTCATCAAAGGGAATTCATGTGGCTAACTGTCCGGCAAAAAATGCCGATGCCGTGGCAGAACTGGCCATGGGTCTGATTGTGGCATGCGACCGGCGCATTGCCTTTCAGGCGGCCGACCTTCAGGCCGGCGTCTGGAATAAAAAGGGTTACGGCAAGGCCTCCGGACTCAAGGGCCGGACTCTGGGAATTGTTGGTTACGGTTCCATTGGAAAAGCTGTGGCTTTACGGGCAAAGGCTTTTGGAATGCCGGTGATAGCCTGGTCGCGCAGTCTGACACCGGAACGCGCGGAACGGGACGGTATTGGATTCTGCGCCAGTCCTCTGGATGTTGCTCAAAAAGCGGATGCGGTTTCTCTGCATCTGGCGGTTTCTCCGGAAACAAAAGGTTTGGTTAATAAGGCTTTTCTTGAAGCCATGAAGGACGGCGCCATTCTGGTTAACACTTCCCGGGGAGAAATTGTGGATCAGGAGGCTTTGGAAAAGGCCATTGACTCTAAGGGGCTGAAAGTGGGGCTGGATGTTTATCAGGGTGAACCGGCAGCAGGAGATAAAAGTTTTCCGCATACCGCCCTGGCCACCAAAATTACGGGAACCCACCATGTTGGGGCATCCACCGATCAGGCTTCCGAAGCCATTGCGGCTGAAACGGTGCGGGTTGTTGAAACTTATATGAAAACCGGTAAACCGGCCAATCCTGTTAATGCCCAGCAGAAAAGCCCGGCGCAGTATACCATGGTTGTACGGCATTTTAACCG
>PDRU01000221.1 GCA_002748225.1 Spirochaetales bacterium
CCCCATGGCCGACTACTTCCAGACAAACGGGGAAGTTGTCAGCGCCAGCTCGGTGGAGGTGTATCCTGAAGCAGCAGGTATTCTATCCCGCCTGTATGTAAATCTGGGCGATACGGTCCGCAAGAGTCAGGTTATCGGAGCAGTAGACCCCTCCCGCGCGGGTATGAACTACAGCCTTTCACAGGTAAAAGCCCGCACGGCCGGCACCATTACCGCTCTGCCCCTGAGCATGGGAGACGCGGTAAGCATGCAGACCCCTGTTGCTGTAATAGGCAACTTGCAGAAACTGCAGGTGACGGCTGCCATACCCGAACGTTTTGTCTCCCGTATCCGGATGGGCATGAGCGCGGAGGTTTCACTGGAAGCCTGGCCGGGACAGATAATCCCCCTGAAAGTTACCCAGATAAATCCGGTGGTGGACGCATCAAGCCGTACCATGGAAATCAAAATGGATGTTCCCCCGGATCAGATGAATATCAAGCCCGGAATGTTCGCGGAAGTCCGCCTGACCACCGACGAAAAGGACAATGTGGTTAAAATCCCCGCCGATGCCGTTCTGCGCCGCCTGGGAGAAACCTTTGTGTATGTTATTGCCGGCGGCCGTGCCGAAAAACGCCTGGTGGTTCCCGGCATTACCCTGGAAGGCGTGGTGGAAATACTGCAGGGACTGGAAGAAGGTGAAGTTATTGCCTGGCAGGGGCAGACCCTTCTGGAAGACGGCGTGCAAGTCCGCGTAAACAGGGAAGTACAGGTTATAAAGCCATGAGTATTGCAAAAACAGTTGTTAACCGCCCCACAACATTTTTTATTCTCTATGTTCTGATTGTAGCACTGGCATTTTACATTGCGCCCCAGGTGCCCATTGATCTGTTCCCGGAAATTAACCCTCCGGTTCTGGTTCTTTTCACCAACTACCCGGGAGCCAGTCCGGAAGAAGTGGAACAGACCGTTACACGGCCGCTGGAAGGCGCTCTGACCAATGTCAGCAGTGTCAAAAAAATAACATCCACTTCGTCGGAAGGCAGCAGCTCCATTATTCTGGAGTTCCGCTGGGGCCTGGACCTCTCGGAGGCCTCCAACGAAGTGCGGGACAAGCTGGAATTTGTAAAAGACTTTCTTCCTGAAGATATTACAACTCCGCAGATTTTCAAGTTCGATCC
>PDRU01000222.1 GCA_002748225.1 Spirochaetales bacterium
CCGCAGCTGCTCAAAATTTCCGCCAGATTCCGCAGTTGTTTTTCCAGAGACTCCGCAGAAGGATTCACATGGAAATAAAAAAGCCTCTGATATCCGTAAAAGGAAAACTGCTCGTATGAATTAACTTCGGACAGACGGCGCATCAGATCGGCAATCTTCCCGGCCTGAATACGGTTATAGTACAATAGAAGATAAGGAACACCTTTAACAGATATTTCTTCCGATTCCATTTCCTTAAAATTATCAATGGCAAAGCGGCCGAAACGGTACGCGTCTTTCTGAACAAGATGCGCCTCTCCCACCATGGGAAAATCAACCTTAAGAGAGAAGCTCAGTTCATCCTGGCGCCCCAGAAAACGGGCAATGGGATAATAAAACAGAGCCTGCCGCGGAAAAAGAGTCAGAGTTCCATCCAGAAGGGTAAACGGAGGCTGGAGGGTATAACTGATATGATACCCCACAACACCTCCGATATTGGTATAGGTCTTTTCAAGCGGCTGAAAAACATTTTCCAGCAGGGCGCAGAGGGAATGGGCTGTCTGAAGATTTTTCCTGGCGCCAGTTACCCGGAATACAACAGAGACAGCCGTCAAGCCGAGAATAAGCACTACGCCGATAACCGAAACGCTCAAACCCTTTCCTTCTTACACAAACACCGGAGTAATTTCTGGAAACTCACTGGAAAATTCTTCCAGAAGCCGCCGCCTTATTCCGTCTTCAATAACCGAGGCTATCCCCACACAGGTCATGCAGGCCGGCCGGTGCGAAAGAAAATCCATAAAAATATACATTTCCTTTTTTTCATCGTTGTACCGGAGGCGCTGCACCAGCCCCAGTTCAGAAACCGAATAGCCGCTTTCAGGATCTTTTACCCTGTCCAGAACGGCGTCGATTCTTTTTTTCATTTCTTCATCCATAATATTCAGTTTACACCATTATCCCGGGGGTATACACTTTTTTTATGTCACAGGAGCAGGAGATTGACTTAATTATCAATTCCACCCAGGAAGGCATTGTTGCAATTGACTGTGACGAACGCATAACGCTTTTTAACCGGGGCGCCGAATTAATTATAGGCCGCAAGCCGCAGGAAGTGCTGGGAAGGCCCGTACAGCAGGTTATCCAGGACAGCGCTCTTCCCGAAGTTCTCAGAACAGG
>PDRU01000223.1 GCA_002748225.1 Spirochaetales bacterium
CGGTATTCCGCGGCCGCGGCAAACTGCAGGGAATTGCGGGGGGCCGCACCGGGAAGATAAAAACGCAGCGCTCCCCAGCCGTTGAATTTGTTTTGATTCCGAAGCGGTTGATCCGGTAAAAAGACCTGGCTGCAGCCGGTTCTTGCTGCCCAGCCGAAACGGGGAGTTAAACTTCTGTAAGGCCCCGGCCGGACAAGCTGCCATTGAAGCTGACCGGTTATGAGCGGCTGGGGAAGTTCGGCGGGAAAAGCCGTGCTGTACCCGGAGCCTTTGGCCGGAATGGTCCATAAAAGTCCGCCCTGCGCGGAGAGGTTCAGACTGTGCTTCCATATGCTGCTGCGGGAAAGATTCATGGGCAGCTGCCCCTGCAGGCTGACAGTTGCCTGATGAAAAGGATCGCTTGCGGGGGAGCGGTAACGGTACTGGGTATTCAGACTTAAATTCGGACGAATCCCGGTAAAGGTCAGGCGGGTAAAAGCGCCCGGAGATTTTTCGTTCACTTCGTAGAGCGCGCCGGTTTCCAGCTGCACTGTTCCCAGAATGTTGTCGGAACGGACAAAGGCCTTAATGTCTGTGTCCTCCGGCAGAATACCCCAGGAATGGAAATTAATGACATGGCGCCCTGGTTTCCATTCTTTCTCCGGTGGAGCTGTTTTACAGGTGATTTTTTCCTCCGCCGCTGAATGGCCGGTTTCAAAGGTCAGAAGCGCCTCTTCACCGCCCAGTTCCATTTTGCAAAGAAACTGCCCCTGAGTTGAGTTGTATTCCACAAAATACAGGGTGCGTCCGTCCTGTGAGGGCAGGGGCCTTTCCGCGCCCCACCGGCGGCGAGCCACTCTGCGGGCCGTTACGGAAGAAAGGGCCTCATCGGCGCCGCTGTTTTCAGAAACGTCCACAGACAGAATCTCTTCGCTGCCTTCCACCGAGGCCGTAAAAAAAACAGTGCTGCCGTCAGCAGAATATACCGGCCGTTTAACTGTGCGGCGGCTTACTGGCAGAATTTCCCTTAATTCCGGGGTACCCGGTGTCCATTCGGCTATACGGCGTCCCTCTGTGCTGCGGAGGGAAAAAACCAGACGTTTCCCGTCCGCGCTCCATGAGGGGTGCCCGGCGGTTTCTCCGGGCAGTTCCAGGCTGTGNNGCCAGGGAGTTCCCGTCAGGAGAAATGGAAGGGTAGAGGTAACGGGAGCCGGTTGCCGGCCGGCTGCGCTGAATAATGCGGTTTTTGCTGTTGAGTGTTATAAGAGTTAAATCCGAAACGGACGCGGAGGGCGTAACAGGTTTCATACGTATGCTGTTCCATACTATGCGCAGCCGGCCGTTATCAAGAACCGTTATGCTTACCCGGCCGTCGCCCGGCAGAGCTGCAAGGGTTTTTTCTTCTCCGTCCCGGGAAATATGAACCAGAGCTGAAGGGTGTGTCATTGTAGCTTTCCGGGCGTACAGACCGCCCCGGCCGTCTTCACAGAGGGAATCGTAGCGGCTGTAAACATCTGCAGGCGGCAAAAGCGGACGGGAAGGAGTTTCCGCGCGGGTGGAAGGCGCGGATTCCAGATAGTCTTTCAGGGCATCGGCCATTTCTTCAAAGAGTTCCCGGGGGAGTTTCCCTGCAGCTTCTTTGGTACCCCGGCTTATTCCCAGCACAGGCAGAGACAGACGCGCGCAGTGCCGGTAAACAGCCTTCAAGGCTTCTTCTCCGTACTCTTCGCGAATCCAGGACGTCAGCGCGTAGCCCACATGATAATGACTTGGAATATAACGTTTGTAAGACGGGTTTGTTAAATAGCGGTAAGAAGCTTTTTCCTGTTCAGTCAGAAATGCCTGCAGCTCACGTGTAAAAAGCGCATCCCTGCCCCGGCCTTCTTCCGACAGAATGGTTTCCTGTACAACCGCGTCGCCTTCCATCAGCCAGACCGGCATTCCCAGTACAACACCGGCTCCCCAGCCGAACTGTCCAAAAAGAATGTGCAGAAAACGGGTCAGGCCCTGGTCGGCAAAGTCCATCTGGGCCATGTGACGGCCTTCGTGGCGGGCCAGAAGCATCCACCAGTCGCCGGTGGCTGTAAAATCTTCAGCCGGGGTGGAAAACCAGACCGACTGCCGGGGCGCCAGACGGACATAACCGTTGGGCAGCATCATTGAACTGGTGAGTATCAGAGGCCACTTCTTATGGGAATGGGGAGGAATGTTCTGCGGTCCTTCGCCCAGGGCGTTCATCTCTGCCACAACATCCAGCGCCAGAGACAGTTCGGCAGCTTTATC
>PDRU01000227.1 GCA_002748225.1 Spirochaetales bacterium
GGCAACATCGGTTCCAAACGGACCATGAAATACCCGGCTGTTTATCTGGCCGGTGAGGGCGCGCATGGAGAAGTTCTGTCCATTGCCTTTGCCGGGAAAAAACAGGAACAGGATACCGGTGGTAAAATGGTGCATGCCGCGTCGAATACCACCAGCGTTATTACCTCCAAGTCCATCAGTAAGGATGGCGGTGTTTCCACCTACCGGGGACTGATAAAAGTCAAAGATGGATTGAAAAACGTAAAAAGCCATGTGGTCTGCGATGCCCTTATTCTGGATGAAACTTCCATCAGTAAAACAGTTCCGTATATGGAAATTGAATCGGAAGATGTGTCCATGGAACACGAGGCCCGGGTCAGCCGCATCAGTGAAGAACAGCTGTTTTACCTTATGGCTCGCGGGCTTTCGGAAGAGGAAGCTTCCATGATGATTGTCAACGGTTTTCTGGATCCGCTGGTTAAGCAGCTGCCCATGGAGTACGCGGTGGAACTGAACCGTCTGATTGAACTGGAAATGGAAGGGAGTGTTGGATAATGGAAAACCTCCTTGCGGCTGCGGCCGGCCGTGTGTTTGATGAGCAGGGCTGGCCGTCGCCGTCCGAAGAGTCCTGGCGGCGCACCCCGCTGGATAAGCTCCTTCCCGCAGGATTTCTGGACGAGGCGGCTCAGTTTAAGCTGACCGAAACGCTTCCGTCTCAAAAAGAAGAATGGTCCGGCCAGACGGCGGCCCTGCGGGGAGCTGCGGCCCGGATTATTACAGAGGGTGGTATTGTCCGGGAAGTACATGTTGCTCCCCGGGCGGCCGCGGCCGGCTTGTCCGTTAAGTGGGTGCCCCGGGAAAAATGGCCTTCGGATCTGGTTCATTGCGGAATGGGTGAACTGGAAAAAAACGCCAACCGTATTGTTGCCTGGCACTGGCGGAGTCTGGCTGGTTCGGTACTTGTGCATGTTCCTTCAGGCTGTAACGTAGACGACTGCATACTGGTTGAGGAAGGGCTGGAGAATTATTCAGGAAACACGGTATTCATTCCTCACCTGCACATTGACGCAGAGGAGAGTTCTTCTGTTGAAGTGTGCTGGGCTTTTCAGGGGCAGCCGGAAGGACCGCGGGTGAGTTCTTCTTCCCGCCGGCTTGT
>PDRU01000228.1 GCA_002748225.1 Spirochaetales bacterium
CTTATATTTTTCATTGCAAAGCCTCCTGAATCTGCGGAACTTTCAGAATACTGCCGGCCCGGAGTACCTGGTTAAGGCGGCGGTGATTTACTTCCGCCAGAATTTCCGGAGTAACGCTGTAAGCGCGGGCAATGGACCACAGCGACTCACCTGGCTGTACCGTATGTTTACCGGTCCACCGGGGAAGAGCGTCAGCTTCCGCTCCCGGAGGTTCACTGGCGTCTCCCGGCAGATAGATCCGCTCTCCCACCCGCAGTGTTCCTCTCAGCACATGTCCATTGTACTGCAGCAGCTCGCCGAGAGAAATCCCGGTTCTTTCGGCAATTTCCGAAAGTGTATCTCCGCTGCGTACAGTATAACGCCAAAAACGCTCAGGAATGGCATCGCTTTTCTGCTCTTTGAGCCATTTGCGTACTTTTTCCTCCGTATCTGCCGGTACCTTAATGGAGTAGGGGCTCTGCGGCGGAGGCGTTACCGGATGGTTGAGCTCCCTGTTCATGGATTCAACGGCAGAGACGGAAATATCCAGGAATTCCGCCAGACTGTTCAGATGAATGGAACGCTCTAACGGAATGGAAGACCAGCGGGGGGGCATTTCCCAGTTGAGCGGAAGCCCCAGTCTCCCCGCGTGAGCCGAAACCCAGGCCACGGCAATAATCTGCGGAACATAATTGCCGGTTTCCCGGGGCAGAATACCGTCGTCCAGCATGTCCCAGAAACCGGAGTAGCTGCCCTGTTCACGGAGCTGGCGCAGGCGCGTGGGGCCGCCGTTATAGGCCGCGCAGCAGAGCAGCCAGTCGGAAAAAAGGCGGTAATAAAACTTCAGTTCCGATACCGCCGCCCTGGTGGAGAGCTCTACATCACGGCGTTCATCGCGCCAGGCGTCAATAATCAGCCGGCGCCCCCGCGCGCTGGATTCCAGAAACTGCCACGGACCGGCCGCTCCGGAAGACGAAACAGCGTTAATCCGCCAGTTCGATTCCACAACAGGAATGGCCAGAATTTCCCAGGGAATCCCTGAAGACCGTACAACTCTGTCCACGGTCAGGCGGAAAGGAAAAAAACGCCGTTCTGCGGCTCTTAGTTTTTTCCGTCCTTCAGGGCTGTTCCATCTGGAAATCCAAAAATTAACTTC
>PDRU01000104.1 GCA_002748225.1 Spirochaetales bacterium
TGCGCCGGGGATTTGTCCGGGAGGAACAGGATTCCCTGAACCAGGGATGTTCATCGGATGTATGATTCAGAATCATGTCAAAAATTATCTTCATGCCGCGCGCGTGCACTTCATCAATGAGTTTCTGGACGTCCTGCAGTGTGCCGTATTCCCCGGCCACGTTCAGGTAATCGGCAATGTCGTAGCCGAAATCTTTCTGGGGACTGACATAGTGAGGAGAAAGCCAGATGGTTTCAAAACCCATCTGCCTGACGTAGTCCAGACGGGAAATAATGCCCTGAATGTCGCCAATACCGTCGTTGTTGGAGTCGCTGAAAGAACGGGGGTATATCTGATAAAGAGTTGTCTTCTGCCACCACGGGGTATGAGCCATAACCAAATTCCTTATGTCAAACGAGTGAATAAGAGCTGAAAATACAGGTTTAACGCACTAATAAGGGCTTAAAACGCCTCTATAGTCAATATTGCGTTGACAACAATGGGTCAGTTAATTAGATTTTTTATACTGTAAGCGGCAAAACTGCGGTTTCCGCGGCTTCAAATCTAATCAGGAAAAAAAAGCGAGAAAATTGATGAGTAATCAGTACGTCTATTATTTCGGCGGCGGCAAGGCCGAAGGCCGGGCTCAAATGAAGGAACTGCTGGGAGGCAAGGGTGCCAACCTGGCGGAGATGACAAACCTGGGAATTCCGGTTCCTCCGGGTTTTACAATTTCAACAGAGGCATGTGCCGAATATTACAAGAATAACCGCCAGCATAATGACGATGTCAAAGCCCAGGTGGCAGCCAATCTGGAAAAACTGGAAAAGGAAATGGGCAAAAAACTGGGTGACGGGCAGGATCCCCTTCTGGTGTCTGTCCGTTCGGGCGCGGCTGTTTCCATGCCGGGAATGATGGATACGGTTCTGAATCTGGGGCTGAATGCTGCTGCCGTGGAGGGTATTTCAAAAAATACCGGGAATGACCGGTTTGCCTGGGACGCCTACCGCCGTTTTATTCAGATGTACGGCGATGTTGTTATGGGTGTGGCCCACCATGAATTTGAAGAAGCTCTTGATGCCGTAAAAAAAGCCAAGGGTGTGGAAAACGATCTGGATCTGGATGCCGCCGATCTGCAGAAAGTGGTTGACGGATACATGAAAGTATACGAAGCCAGTGTGGGTAAACCGTTTCCCCAGGATCCCATGGAACAGCTCTGGGGTGCCGTGGATGCCGTATTCGGTTCATGGAACAATGAAAGGGCTATAAAGTACCGGAATATCAATAAAATTGGTGATCTGCTGGGAACCGCGGTTAATGTTCAGTCCATGGTGTTCGGCAACTGGTCGGAAGAGTCGGGAACCGGTGTGTGTTTCAGCCGCGACCCCTCCACCGGCGAGAATTATTTTTACGGTGAATACCTTATGAACGCTCAGGGTGAAGACGTTGTGGCCGGTATCCGTACACCGCAGCCGCTTTCTGCTCTGGAGGACACCAACGCCGCCGTCTACAAACAGCTGGTGGAAGTAAAAGATCGTCTGGAAAAGCATTACACAGATATGCAGGACATGGAATTTACCATTCAGGACGGCAAGCTGTTTCTGCTTCAGACCCGTAACGGTAAACGGACCGGTAAGGCCGCTGTAAAAGTAGCGGTGGATCTGACAGAAGAAGGAATGATTTCCAAAGAAACGGCTGTTACCCGGGTAACGGCGGACCAGATGGATCAGCTGCTGCATCCCATGATCGCACCGGCTGTCAAGAAAACCCTTAAACCCATTGCCCAAGGACTGGAGGCTTCTCCGGGAGCTGCGGTGGGTAAGGTTGTCTTTAACGCTGAAGACGCTGAAACCTGGGTTGCCCGCGGAGAGAAAGTTGTTCTGGTGCGTAAGGAAACCAGCCCGGAAGACATTGGCGGCATGCATGTTTCGGAAGGTATTCTTACCTCCACCGGCGGTATGACCAGCCACGCGGCGGTTGTTGCCCGCGGAATGGGTACGCCCTGTGTTGCCGGGTGCAAGTCTGTTATTATTGATGAAAAGGCCGGCAAGTTTACTGTGGGCGGTGTTGATTACAAGGAAGGTGATTTTATTTCGCTGGACGGTTCGGACGGAAATGTCTATGCCGGTAAAGTTGAGCTGGAACAGCCGAAGCTGGGCGGTGAGCTTAATAAACTGCTGGGCTGGGCCGATGAAATTCGTCATGGCGCGAAACGCCCGGGTGTTGCTGATGGATTTTTTGTACGTACCAACGCGGACCTGCCGGAAGATGCCCGCCGTGCGGTGGAATTCGGAGCTGAAGGTATAGGTTTAACCCGCACAGAGCACATGTTCTTTGAGGAAGATAAACTGAAGCCCTTCCGCCGGATGATTGTTGCTGAAAATCACGAGGAGCGCTGGAAAGCTCTGCAGCCCATACTGGATCTGCAGATTAAAGATTTTAAGGGTATTTTTGAGGCCATGGACGGCCGTCCGGTTACCGTACGGCTTCTGGATCCGCCGCTTCATGAGTTTGTGCCTCATACTGAAGCAGAGGTGCGGGAACTGGCCGCGGAGCTGGGCAAGGATGCTGATATGCTTGTTAAGCGTGTTTCCGGTCTCAAAGAGCTTAACCCCATGCTGGGGCACCGGGGCTGCCGGCTTGGTATTACCTATCCGGAAGTGTACGACATGCAGGTGGAAGCCATTATGAAGGCCGCGGCTGAGGTTGCGGCTTCAGGAACAAAAGTTAATCCTGAAATTATGATCCCCCTGGTAGGAACCGCTGCCGAGCTGCGTATTCTGCGCGCAAACGCTCAAAAGGTTATTGACAGAGTCCTGAAGGAAACCGGTGCCAGTGTTAATTACCTTATTGGTACAATGATTGAAATTCCCCGGGCCGCGTTGACCGCGGATCAGGTTGCTGAACACGCGGACTTCTTCTCTTTCGGTACCAACGACCTGACCCAGATGACCTTCGGCTACAGCCGCGATGATGTGGGTTCGTTTGTTCCGCAATATGTGGAGCAGAAAATTCTGAAGAACGATCCGTTCCAGTCTCTGGATACGGAAGGTGTCGGCCAGCTGGTGGCTATGGGAGTTACCAAGGGCCGCTCTCTGAAGAGCGCGCTGAAAACCGGTATCTGCGGTGAGCATGGCGGCGATCCGGCCTCTATTGCCTTCTGTTACGGTGCCGGGCTGAACTACGTGTCCTGTTCTCCCTTCCGGGTGCCCATTGCCCGGCTGGCGGCCGCGCAGGCAGTTGTTGCTTCGAAATAAGTTTTTAGAACTAAAGAGTTCAAAAGGGGGGGGGCTGTTGCAAAAGTAAAATTGCAGCAGCCCTTCTTTATGAGTGCGCCCTGCCGGGCGTACTTTGTTGTAGGCGCAGGCCTGCCTTCTGTCCGATGTAAATCACCCCAAAAAAACCTGTACAGGAAGAGCTTCGGCCTGTCAAAAAGCGTCAGCCCCCCCAAATCATCCCCAAAAAAACCTTCTCGACATTCTGCCCTTCTGCGGGTTAGGCTTGCAGGGCATGAAAATTGTTATATTAGGTGCCGGACGTGTCGGCTGGCGGCTGGCCCGTCAGCTGGTTGATGAGGGCAAGGAAGTTACACTCATAGAAAAAGATCCCGAATCAGCCCGCCGGGCAGCCGAACGCCTGGACTGCCGTGTTGTCAACGGTGAAGGAAACAGTGTGCCTGTTCTGCGTAAAGCGGGAATTGAGCATGCCGATTTCTTTATAAGTGTTACCGAGTCGGATGAAATTAACATGATTGCCTGCAGCCTGGTTGCGGGCGAATACAGTGAGCCGGTTACTGTGGCCCGGGTGCGGAATCTGGCTTATTCGGCCAGCCGTATGGTCCGCCGCAGGCTCTACGGTATTGATCATGTTATTAATCCTGAAATTGAAGCAGCCCGCGCGGTTATCCGTTCTCTGGAAAAGGGCGCTGTCGGTACGGTTAATCCCTTTTCCGATTCCGGCCTGTCCATGACCTCCATTACTATTGATGAAGACTGTCCCCTGGCTGGAAAAGCACTGAGCAATGTCCGCAGCAGTCTTGATAAAGACTTCATTGTTCCTCTGCTTATCCGCGAAGGTGAATCGGTTATTCCTTCCGGAGATACGGTTATTGAGTCTCACGATATGCTCTATGTTATTGCGGCGCCGGAGGGCACAAACGCCATTATCAGCGCTGCCGGTTTTAACCGCCGGGAACTCAAGCGCATTGCCATTGCCGGAGGAGGGCGTATCGGCCGTTATGTGGCCGACTACCTTATGGGCCGTGACGATCCCGGTGAAGCAGAGCCGCAGCGGGCATGGTCGGGGCTGATTGGACGTTTCCGCAGGAAAGCTCCTTCCAGACGCGTCCATTTTGTGGAACGCGACTACACCGTTGCCCGGGAACTGGCTTCGGATTACCCCGGTGCTCTGGTGTCTCATGCCGATATTTCCGATGAAGAAGTGGCCGATGCCGGTATGCTGGAAGGTTATGATCTGCTTATCAGCGCAACAGGCAACCAGGAACTGAATATTGTCAGCGCTCTGCATGCCAAAAATCATGGCGTAGAGCGGAGTATTGCTCTGGTGCGCAAGGCCTCTTATGTTACTGTTGCCCGTGAAATGGGCGTGGATGTTACTGTCAGTGTAACCGATACCATGGTGGACAGTATTCTGCGTATTCTGCGCAAGGGTAATATCCGCAGCGTGCATACCATTGCAGGAAGTGATTTTGAAATTATCGATTTACTCCTCGATGAAAGTTCCCCCCTGGCGGATAAGCATATCCAGGATATGAAACTTCCCCGGGACAGTCTTATTCTGGTTGTAAACCGGGGAGAAGAGTACCTGCTTCCGCGCGGGAATCTGGCTGTACGTGCCAATGACAGACTGGTTGTTATAACTCCGCGCGACGAGGTGCGGAAACTGGAAGAGGCGGTAGCCGGAAAATGATCCGCTTCCGTCCTGTGCTGCACGCTGTAACCCTGCTGGTGGGCATTATTACGGCTTTTATGCTTTTTCCCCTGGGTATTGCCCTCTACAACCATGAAACGGCCTCTGCCGGCGGTTTTGGTTTAACTATCGGTATAATGCTGATTGTGTGTCCGCTTCTCTGGCTGTTTTCCCGCTCGCGTGAGGGAGGGCATCATTTAAGAACCCGTGAAGGCTTTCTCATGGTAACCTTCAGCTGGATTGCCGCTTCGGCGGTGGGCGCACTGCCCTTTGTCCTTTCCGGAGCCATTCCTTCCTACACGGATGCCTATTTTGAAACCATGAGCGGTTTTACAACCACCGGAGCGTCCATTTTAACGGCCATTGAACCGCTGCCCCGTTCCGTTCTGTTCTGGCGTTCCCTGACACACTGGCTGGGCGGCATGGGCATTGTTGTACTGACTGTGGCCATTCTTCCCTTTCTGGGAGTGGGCGGTGTACAGCTTGTACGGGCGGAATCTCCGGGGCCCACTCTGGACAAAATTGCGCCTAAAATTACTCAGACGGCCAAGCTTCTCTGGTTTATTTATTTAGGACTGACTGTTGTTGAAACTGTACTTCTCATGCTTGGAGGCATGGATTTATTCGATGCCCTCACGCATACCTTCGGAACGCTGGCCACCGGCGGATTCTCTCCGCGTAATGCCAGTGTAGGGGCGTACAATTCAGCGTATATTGATGCTGTTATTACCGTTTTCATGGTTATGGCCGGGCTGAATTTTGCCCTGTACCACAAATTGCTGCGGGGCAATACTCAGGAGATTTTCCGTAATACGGAATTGAAAATGTACCTGCTTATTTTTGGGGTATCAACGCTTTCCATCAGTCTGTCGCTGCTGAATGTGTACGGCGG
>PDRU01000229.1 GCA_002748225.1 Spirochaetales bacterium
GTCCGTGTTCATGAAAAATCTCCCCGGCGCATCATAACATTGGCACACTGTGGGGTCCAGAGAAAAATACAATCGAACAAACATGCCATTGCGCGCAGGTATCCGCTGATTTACAATTATAAGCATGGCAGACCCCATTCCCAACAGAAAGCATAAAGACTCGGTATTTATTGATCTTTTTCAGACCGATGAAACAGCCAGGCAAAACTTTATTTCCCTCTACAATGCCCTGCATGATACGCCGCTGCTCCCGAATGCTACCATTAACCCCATCCGTCTGGAGCAGGTTATGTACATGACCTTCAGTAATGATGTTTCCTGTCTGGTGGAAGATAAGATCATCGTACTGGCCGAACACCAGTCCACAATCAACGAAAACATGCCCTTGCGTTTTTTGGAATATGTGACCCGCCTCTATGAGCAGATAATGGACAAGGAAAGCCGCTATCACCGAAACCTTGTGGAGATTCCCTATCCTGAGTTTTACGTGTTTTACAACGGAGAAGAAGAGTATCCGGTGTCCAAAACGCTCAGGCTTTCTGAAGCCTTTAAGGTAAAGGATGCTCCGGTTAATCTTGAGCTGAAAGTGGAAGTGATAAACATCAACACTGAAAAACACAGCCGTATACTGGGTAAGTGCCGTCCTTTGGAAGAGTACAGCCGGTTTGTGGAGATAGTGCGCCAGAACGTAGCAGCTAATAAAGACACAGGTTTTAAGAAAGCCATAGAAGAATGTGTAAAAAATGGTATACTGAAAGAGTATCTTGAGAGAAAGACCCGGGAGGTAATGAATATGCTTATAGCCGAATACGATTATGCCGCAGATATGGCCGTGCAGAGACAAGAGGCCTGGGACGAGGCCTGGGGTAAGGCCTGGAAGCAGGCTTCGGAGGAAACCTGGGACAAGGCCTGGGATAAGGCGTGGGACAAGGCTTCAAAAGAGCTGCCGGAGAAAACTTTAAAGCAGACAGCCTTGAATCTTCTTAAAGCGGGTGTTGATGTCAGCATTATTTCCAGCAGTACCGGCCTGTCGCCTGAAGTTATCCTTAAATTACAGGAACAGCGTTAATACTTTATCTTCAGCGCGGAAGGGATAGCAATGGAAATGGCGCCGGCTGCCCGGCGGAGCGGAAATTGATGAGCATTCATGCTGCGGAGGAATAATAATGCCCGATTTAAAACAAACACCTCTTTACAATCTGCATGTGGAGATGGGTGCCAGGATTGTCAGCTTTGCCGGATATGCCATGCCGGTTCAGTATGCCGGAGGTATTATTCAGGAGCATTTGCATACGCGTTCCAGTGCCTCTGTGTTTGATGTGTCGCATATGGGGCAGCTTGTTATTTCGGGTAAGGGGGCGGATGACGAGCTTGAGAAGCTGCTGCCCATTTCGGTGAAGGGTCTGAAGGCGGGCCGGCAGCGTTACGGTTTTTTGACGCTGGAAAACGGCGGTATTCTGGACGACTTGATGCTGACGCGCATGGATGAGAGTTCGTTTTATATGGTGGTAAACGCTTCGCGCAGGCAGGTGGACGCGGAGCATCTGCGCGGGCATTTGGAAGGTACGGGTGTCCGGGTTGACTGGCTGGAAGATTATGCTCTTATTGCGCTTCAGGGGCCTTTGGCGGCTGAGGTGCTGAATAAAATTCTTCCCGGCGCGGCGGATTTGAAATTTATGGATTCGGCTGTAATGAGCCGGGACGGTGCGGATTTCCG
>PDRU01000230.1 GCA_002748225.1 Spirochaetales bacterium
CGGAGGACAGAATACAAAAAGGGTCCGCGGCGGCCACCAGGGAATAATTCGGCGTATGGGCCGATCTTTAAGCACTTCGGCAAGAGGAAAAACCGGCACATTGTTCAGATAAGCAAAGAAAAAAACACCTTCCATAAACGGAGCCGGTTCCTGAGAGCGCCAGTACAGCACCCCTTCGGGATAAAAATGAACAAACCAGTTTTTCTTCAGGGCTTTTGTAACCAGAGTTCCCACAGAAAGAGGATTTTTATCAGGAATGCCGAAAGCCCGCACCAGCCGGACAAGCCAGCCAACGTCTCTGCGGACAATATTATTTTCTTCGGCACTGAAAAACACTTTCCGCGGCCACAGAGCCAGACCGCTGAACGCGGGTTCCATAAACTGGCAGTGATTCGCGGCAATCATTCCGTTTTTATGCCCCCGGAAATATTTGCGGCCTTTAACCCGCAGACCGTATATTAAATGCCCTATTATAAAAGAGAAAGGAGCAGCAGCCAAATGGTAGAGCAGGAAACTGGCTGTCCGGAAAAAGACACCCCCCTCTACTGCATTGGGACATTCAGATAAATCTTTTTTCCTCATTTAACTTTCCGTCCTTTCCAGTTGTAGCCCTCCCCGACAACATCGTCAAAAAGACTCTTCCAGGCCAGGATCAGAACAAAACCAAATTGAAACGGATAAAAGAAGGGTACATACCAAGGCTGCTTCCGGTCGTAAACGGTAATGGCCCAACTCAGAAAAACAGCCAGATTTCCAAAGAAAATCATCCAGAAAGAAGGCCATTGCATAATCAGCGCGTACACAGCCAGAAATGGCGGCAGTACAAGAAAGGCACCCATAAATATGGACAAAATAACCATTGGATAAACTTTTTTGTCAAAGTATTCGTAAATACTTCTTTTAATACCGGACACCGTATGCTGCCAGGAGTCGTACATGTAACCGCTCAGAACTTTGCGGGCATCCAGAAAAATATGGCGGTAGCCGGCAGCCTTAATAACCCGGCCCATCTGAATATCTTCCAGAATTTTATCGCGCACAACATCTATGCCGCCGCAGCCGTCATAGGCTTCCCGGCGGAATACCAGCAGCTGTCCAATGGCATGACTGAACAGCGACGGGCGTGTACTC
>PDRU01000105.1 GCA_002748225.1 Spirochaetales bacterium
TTATGGTTAAAGCAATACCGATTCACGGAGCAGGCCATGGAAGTGGACGAGAACGATATTTTCGACGAGAGTATTGATCCCTATGACCGCAGCCTTGACTGTGAAGATGACGGAATTCCTGACAGCAGCGATTTAACCGAAGAAGAGCTGGAAGACAGCGATGATAACTGGGATGAAGACTGGAATGACGAAAACGATCCTCTGGTTATTCCCCCCGCAGATTCGGAAGACGACGATTACGACGCGCTGGAAACTTGAGTTCCCCGGAACACAACTTCCGCTTCAAACCAGCGTTCTTCCAGCGCGTAGAAATTACGGGCTTCGGCGTTCATTAGACTGACAACAACTTCTCCGCCGTCAATAATTTTCCAGATTGCCTCTTCACTCCGCTTGGTTTTTTCCGTATCCATACCCATTTTGTACATTTCCTGACGGACAATTTCCGCCAGACCGTGCATGTGCACGCGGCTGCGCACCGTGGCAATAATCAGCCAGGAGGTCCATGAACACTCCTCTCCCATCCGCAGGCACAGCACATCGCCGCCGCCGGCGTCCTGAATAAGTGTTCCCAGCTCTGCTATTCTGCTATTTGACATAACGTCCATCAAAATCCTTCCCCAGTATAACGGTAACATCAACCGTTTCATCTCTGTTTTCATCAATGCGCGAATGAATTCTGCCGCAGCGAATCAATTCGGCTACCTGCCGGGCCGCGTCCGGATTTCCCCTTCTGTCCAGCACAACCGTCTGTTCGTAATCGTTTCTGTCCGCGTTTGTTACAGAAGAAAGCCGGAAACCGTAACTCCGGAATATCTGGGCCGTCCGTGAAGCCAGTCCGGTAACCTGTGTACCGTTGAGTATTTCCACCCGCACAGTCAGAAGCTTTTCACCGAAGGTACCGGCTTTAGCCAGAGTTTCCGCTACCCTCTGAACGGTTTCCCGGATAAGTTTGCCTTCATAGTGGGGAAAGAGCACTGTCTGCCCGTCCAGTAAACGCCTGTTGCCGAGCACTCCCTGAAAAATGGTGCGTCCGGTATCAAGAGTCTCCAGAAAAGTAAGCAGAGACACCAGTCCCTTGTCATCCAGATTCGTATCAAACACGCTCAGAACAAACGGATAAACCTCTTCGGAAGTAAGATATCTGCCCTTGCTCCCCAGCGAAGAGAGCAGGGCCTGAACAACGCGGTGTTCCCGTCCTGTCCGTTTATCAATTACTTCACCCTCAGGCAGATATTCCAGGTAGGAGCGGGCTTTTGCCCCGTCCAGACTCACCCCCCCCGGCGGAAAAAGATAGCGCCTGTTTTCAACGGTATCATCCACCGCGTTGGGAATGAATATATCAATTCCTCCGGCCAGGTCCACCAGTTTCTCAAAATTATCCGCGGAAAGACGGATACGGAAGTCGGGTGAAACGCCCAGAAGCTTTCCGGCTTCGGCTTCATACACTTCCAGATTCTCCGGATTGTAGAGAGACTCCAGTCTGTCCACGCGATCGACAGTACTCAGCAGCCCTCCTGTTTCTTCCGGAATATTGATAAGCGCCGAAAGGCCGGTTTCGGGGTAAATCATCAGCATTTCAGTCAGCAGCGGTTTTTCCCCGTCATCAATAACCAGCAGTATGTTCAGCAGATCCTGATTTTTAACCCTTTCGGTAAACAGATCCACCCGGAGCGTCAGTACCGCCCAGATAACAGTACCGGCCATTAAAATAACAATAAGGGCCATATACCACGCGGCATTCTGACTGTGCCGCACCTGCTGACTGCCGGTATTATGTCCTGTGTTCTGCAGCATACAGTCCCCTCTGAGCAATATAAGCCGCTACGGACTCGGGCACCAGCCCCTCCAGGCTTTCACCCCGGGCTATACGGGAGCGTAAATCCGTAGAAGAATGAGGCCAAAGCTCATTATCCAGCCGCAGACAGGGAAACGGAAAAAGCGGCGGCGGACCGCTCAGACGCCGGGCCAGTATTATTTCCACTTCGGCAGCCAGTTCTCCGGCCTTCTTCCACGAAGAAAACCCCTCAGCCAGATCATCGCCTATAATAAAACCCGGCCGGCCGGAAACAATTCCTTCTTCTTTCAGCTGCCGGACTGTGTCTATGCTGTAGGAGGGGCCTTCCCTGTCCATTTCGCCGGTCCAGATACAGGCCCATTCCAGAGGATCAAGCACCTCTTTCAGCATGGCTGTCCGGTCGGCCGCGTCAGCACCCCCGCTCAGGTGTTTGTGCGGAGGAGACGCGGCGGGAATAAAAAGAATTCTACTGTAAACCGTCTGCTCCCTGACCGTTCTTGCCAGGGCCAGATGCCCTGAATGAACCGGATCAAAAGAACCTCCGAAAATAGCTGTTTTCACCAGCGCTGGCTTCCTCTCTGCAGAAAAATATCGGTCAGTGCATCCATGCCCTGACGGCTGAAAACAGAAATTCCCAGTACGGGCCTGCCGGGATAAGCCTGCTTGAGCAATTTCAGTTTTTCACCTGTTTCATCCAGATCGGTTTTGGAACCGATAATAAGAAAATCCTTCTCCAGAAGCTCTTCATTGAAGTTTTTCAGCTCTTCCAGAAGCAGCTCCACAGCCTCTACAGGATTGTCTTCACCAAGGTCCGTCATTATAGCCAGTGACGCAGAACGCCCCACATGACGCAGGAATTTATGCCCCAGACCGGCCCCTTCCGATGCGCCCTCTATTAAACCGGGAATGTCCACAATAACCACTTCCGTTTCGCCGCGGCGCAGAACGCCCAGATGGGGAATTTTGGTGGTAAACGGATAGGCGCCCACTTTGGACTGCGCCGCGGTCAGCGCGTTAATAAGGCTGGACTTCCCCGCGCTGGGCATTCCGACAAGTCCGATATCTCCTATAAGCGCCAGTTCCAGACTTATTTCAAGAGACGCGCCGGGTTTGCCTTCCTGGGCGTATTCGGGTTTCTGATTCCGCGCAGAGCGGAAATGCCAGTTTCCCAGACCGCCGATCCCGCCTTCCAGGCACACCCACTGCTCTCCTTCGCTGTTCCGGGAGAAATCATGGAGCACTCTGCCTGTACTGCTTTGAAGGATCCGTGTACCCGGAGGAACGGGTATCAGCATGTCGCTGCCGTCACGGCCGTGCATGCGCCTGCCCCGGCCGGGTTCACCATTTTGCGCGCGGAAAGCGGTTTTGCCTCTCAAATGGGCCAGCGTGGAAAGGTTGCGGCGTGTTTCAAATACCACATTGCCGCCCCGGCCTCCGTCACCGCCGTCCGGTCCTCCCCGGGGCACGTATTTTTCCCGCCGAAAAGAACGGCTGCCTGCTCCGCCGTCGCCGGAATGGACCGTAAAACGGGTTTCGTCCACGAAGGCGGACATAGACTTTTAACTCTCGGTAACGATGGAAACCCGCTTTTTACCCTTTCTGAAATGAAAGAGAACGGTTCCTGCCGCTTTGGCGAAAAGTGTATCGTCTTTTCCCCGGCCGACATTGTCTCCGGGATGAATGCGGGTACCTTTCTGGCGGATAAGAATTTCTCCAGCTTTAACAAACTGACCGCCGAAGCGCTTAACACCCAGTCTCTGGGCATTGGAATCGCGGCCGTTTTTGGACGAACCGCCGCCTTTTTTATGAGCCATCAGAACTCTCCTCTATATGGACCGAAACGGAACCGGGATATTCACCGGCAACATCGGCCAGGGCCTGCAGCAGAGTATCGGTTACTCCCCGCAGCCACTCATCCGTGTCTTCAGGCCGCTCATTAATAACCAGAGAGAGGTTCCCCGGTTCCAAAGCGTTCCCGTCGACTGTCCATCCCGGCCGGGCGGCTGTTACACGTGCCACAGACCGGGCCATCAGGCTGATAATGCCGCACACAGGGTTCATTCCGGAATTTTTCCGCCGAAAGCGGCGGTTTCCGGGATAATCAGCATGCCCCGTCATCTCAAGCCGTTTCAGAGAGCCGGAGGAATCCAGGTTCAGCAAAATATCAACCAAAAGACACCCGCTTAACCGGTAATGTCCTTCACTTCAATCATGCAGTACTTCTGCCGGTGTCCCTGATTCCGGTGATAACCCTTGCGGCGTTTAAACTTGATAACGTTAATTTTGCGGTCTTTCACCGTTTCGCCAACAGTGGCGGTTACTTTGGCGCCTTTCACATAGGGAGTGCCGATTTTCGGCCCCTTGTCACCGGAAAGCATCAGTACAGAATCGAATTCGACCGTTTTACCAGCCTCTTCACCAAGGAGATCCAGCCTGATCTGACTGCCTTTCTCTACTTTGTACTGTTTACCCTTAATTTCAACCAGAGCGTACATCCTAAACCAGTCCTCTTGAAAAAAATCACGCTGTAAGGCGTATCGGCCATATATAGCATCGGCAGGGGCTGGAGGTCAACACCTTCAGGAATTAACTGCCTTCTGAAACTGACACTTACCGGAAGATTTTTTATCGTCCTCCGCTCTGCACAGCCTGCAGGACTGATAATTGTTGACAAGAGCGTATTCACAGCCGCAGTATGTCTGCCGGTAAAAGTTGTACTGCTGAATAATTTCCCTCTGACGATCGGCCAGGCCGCCTTTGCGCCAGTTATTTTCCCAGAAGGAAACGCCGGGGAACAGGGCCGCCGCTTCCTGTCCGGCCTTGTTGATCTGTTCCAGATTTTTCCAGCGTGAAGTGGCCAGCGTGGTGGCAAACATGGAATAGCCGTTTTTATGGGCATATTCAGCAGTAGCTTTCATACGGATAAGGAAGCACTGAAAGCAGCGCTCCCCCCGCTCCGGCTCATCCCTCCATTTGAGGGTTTTTAAAAGCCATTCCCTGTGAGTCCAGTCCATATCAATGAATTCCAGCCCCAGAGACTCTGCGTAGCGCTTGTTTTCCGACTTGCGTATTTCATATTCCCTGCGGGGGTGAATGTTGGGATTGTAATAGAAAAACACAGGTGTAATACCGTTCTGCATGAGAAACTCAACCATTGCGGAGGAACAGGGGGCGCAGCAGGAATGCAGAAGAAGCGTATTGGTATCGGAAGGCTTGTTCTGTATCATTCTGGCTCTGACGGCGTCTTTTTTCATACTACTCCTGCTCAACAATGGCCCGGGCTACAAGACGGCCCAGAATTTCCAGCTGACTTTCTTCAAAATGAACGCCGTCCGCGTTACTGAAACGCACGTGTTTTCCAGCATCCAGCAGACGGATTTTACTGCCATAAGGCTTCATTTCCCGCATTTTTTGAAATTCAGCGGGGAATTGAAGCGATTTTTCCCGGGAGCCGGCAAACATGGAGTCAAAGTCCGAGAGCTGCCGCACCTCGGGCGGTATCAGCACCAGAATTTCCGGAGGCGCTCCGTCCACACCGCTCTCTGACTTATACACAATATCAGTCAGTACTCCAACGCCCGCCGCAATATCGCAGGCCGGCAGGGAAAAGCGCTGTTTCAGATCGTTGGTTCCCAGCATAATGACAACCCAGTCGAGCGGTTTATGGCTGGCCAGACAGGCCGGCAGATAGGCCGCCCCGTTTTTATGACCTTCTATGGGATCCTCCCAGACAGTGGTTCTGCCGTTCTGCCCTTCGGGAATAACCAGATAGCCGCTGCCAAGCTCACGCTGCAGTACAGTTGTCCAGCGCTTTTCATAGGGGTAGCCGCCTGAGGGAAAAACCGGATTGTATCCCCAGGTATTTGAATCGCCATAGCATAAAACGGTTTTCATTCCGGCCCTCCGTCAGGGAAGTATACCCGGATACAGAAAAAATGACAGGAACAGAGGCGGAAAAGTGCAAAGAAAACCGTCAAATAATACTTTTTGAAAAAGGCGAATACATATCCTATGCCAACTGCGGCCTGCCTTATTATCTGGGCGGTACCATTGCCGACCGCAGCCGCCTCTTTGTTCAGACACCCGAAAGTTTCAACGAACTTCTCAATGTAGATGTCCGCAGCCAGAGTGAAGTTCTGTCTGTCAACAGGGAAGCCAAAACCGTTAAAGTAAAAAATCTCCGGGACGGCTCGGAATACGAGGAAAGTTACGACAAACTGGTGCTTTCTCCGGGAGCCGATCCTGTTAAACCGCCGCTGGACGGTATTGAATCCAAACGCATATTCACCATCCGCAACGTCCGGGACACAGACGCCATTAAAGCCTTTCTGGATACACACAGGCCTAAAAGAGCCATTGTTGTCGGAGCCGGATTCATAGGTCTGGAAATGGCCGAGAATCTCCACGAATCAGGAGTGTTTGTTACCATAGTGGAAATGGCCGCTCAGGTTATGACGCCGCTGGATTACGAAATGGCCGCCGAAGTTCACCAGCACCTGAAGGTGAAGGGAGTGGAATTCTATCTGAAAGACGGTGTCTCTTCCTTTAAGGAAACCCC
>PDRU01000231.1 GCA_002748225.1 Spirochaetales bacterium
GTGGTGGAGCAGCCACAGCGAGGCTGCCGGAGGGTACAGGAATTCGAAGCATATCTTTGTGGGAAGCGAGAGAGTGGTGACCAGTCAGAGTGTGGACGGTAGTGGTTACGGGTGGACCTTTGAAGACCATAACTCCTACTGGTATCACCCGGACCATCTGGGAAGTACGGCCCTGGTGACCGACAGCAGAGGGTTGCCCTACGAGAGAATGGACTACCTGGCCTATGGTCAGAGCTGGGTAGAGAAGAAGTATGAAAGGCCGCCAGACGGCTCCTCCGGCAACGGGAAGATATACCACAGGTTTACTTCAAAGGAATGGGATGAAGAGACCGGGCTCTACGCCTTCCCCAAGAGATACTACGAGCCCCGCCTGGCCCGCTGGATGAGCGTAGACCCTGCAGGGTTTGAGCTGGCCAGTCCGATGGAGCGAGGCCAGAACGGCGCGCTGCAGCCTAAGAGCGGATATTCTGTAATAGAAGCATTGAATCATTATTCGTATTGTTCTAATAACCCTATTTTGTACACAGACCCGACGGGGGAACAAGTTTTTTTGGTGGGTATAACTTCTGTGGGTGGCGCAGGAACTGGGATCTCATATGAAATGGGAGTAGCCTTAAGCAAGACTAAAGATGGCAAATGGGAAGTTGGTACCTATCAGACTTCAGGTGGTGGATTTTATGCAGGTTACGGTGGTAGCATCTCTTTATCCATTACTTGGTTTCCTAAGGCTCAAAAAATAGATGATGTAAAAGGAACGGTACTAACAGTAGGAGGGGCTGGAAAAATAGCCGGTCCTATTTCTGGAGGTATCGATCTTAATATACCTCTTGATTCACCAATAATGGATTTCTCCTTCACTGGTAATATTGGCCTATCTGGAGGGACACCGGAAGGACACGCAATACCCACTATTTCGACAGTACAAGTTAGGGGTTCAGGAGAGTCTTTGAAAGAGGCTTGGAAAGCCGGGGTAGATTCGGGAATGCTTGATGACATGCCTAAAGAAGTAATAGAGATGATTAAAGAACACTTTAAGCAAGTCTATCTTGGTGTAGACCAACAAAAAATTCAGGCTCCAGTTAATAAGGAATAGTCAAGATGATCGCTTTTTTAATGGCCATATG
>PDRU01000224.1 GCA_002748225.1 Spirochaetales bacterium
AATAATACAGGGAGCGGTTCCTGAAAATTTCACTGCCTGATGTCTGCACCTCAATATTAAAAATTTCTCCTGTTTCGGAAACAGCCTTGATATCCAGAATGGATTCCTTGTCAAAGTATATGGTTTTCAGATTAAAGGGATTTCTGACCTCAAGACTGGTAATCAGGGGAAGTCCGCAGTTTTTCTGGATGGCATTGATGAAATCCTTGAGGAGTAAGTTATCTCCTTCCATGCCAAAAAGATATTTTATGAAAATATCAGAGGTCGGGTGTATATATTTCATTTTTTTTGCCTCTCTTTTGATGTATGCATATGAAATAATTTAACATATATTAGATATGGGGCAACCCATGGAACCGCAGTTTATCATCCCCCCCTACCCAAAGGGGGTAGGGAGGGGAAAATAGCAAAGAGCTGCTAAGGCTGCATCACCAGGCGGAAACCGGAGGGGATGATGTAGGCTACGTTGGGCTTGCTCATATTGCGGTAGGCCGACCGCAGGTACTCCGCAACGGTTTTCTCGCCGCCGCCGCGGATCACGCGGTACACGCCCGAAGCAGGTCCGGTGGGATCAGTAACCGGCCCGGAAGGATAAGTTCCATACCAGTCCTGACACCACTCCCATGCATTCCCGCTCATGTCATGGAGGCCCCAGGCATTGGCAGCCTTTTCCCCTACCGGGTGGGTAGTCTCATTACTATTGTTAAAATACCAGCCAACCTGGTCAACATCATCACTGCCCGAATACTTCTGGCGCGGAGCGGCGTCCCCACGGGCCGCATACTCCCACTGGGCCTCCGTGGGCAGGGAAAAGGTCTGACCTGTAGCTTGATTCAACACCGCAATAAACTCCTGAGCATCATTCCAGGAAACATTTTCCACAGGCCGGTTGTCCCCCTGAAACTCGGAGGGGTTGTTGGTAAGCCCCATGATCTGTTTCCACTGGGCCTGGGTCACCTCATATTTTCCCATCCAGAACCCCTGGGTCAGGGTTACTTCATGACAGGGTTTTTCAATGCCTTCGGCATCAGGATCACTCGAAAAAGAACCCATCATAAACGATCCTGGCGGAATCCACACAAGGGTCAGGTCAACCCCGTTCCCAAGATCAATGATTTTCTC
>PDRU01000225.1 GCA_002748225.1 Spirochaetales bacterium
GGTATGTTCCAGAAACATATCAATAATACTGATAACCCGTATGTTTTCGCTGAGGCCGGGCACTCCGGGTTTCAGGCAGCAGATGCCCCGGACGTTCAGATCTATTTTTACACCCTGCTGTGATGCCGAATAAAGTGCCTCTATTATTTCGGGATCAGTCAGGGCGTTCATTTTGGCAACAATCCGGGCTTCTTCTCCAGAGCCGGCCCGTTGTTCTTCTCTTTGGATAAGCCGCAGCGTTTCTCTGCGCAGGGAGAAGGGGGCCATGGTCAGTACCGAAAGATGCGGCTCGGAGGAGTAGCCTGTAATGGCATTAAAAAGCAATGTTGTGTCGCGTGTATAATCTTCGCGGGAGCTCATAAGGCCCATGTCAGTGTAGAGTGTAGCTGTAGAGTCGTTGTAATTCCCTGTTCCCAGATGAACATAGCGGAAAATGCCGGTTTTCTCTTTCCGGACAACCATCATGGCCTTGGCATGAACTTTCAGAACAGCCAGTCCGTAAACAACAATGGCTCCTGCTTTTTCAAGCCGTTCTGCCCAGCCAATGTTGGCGTTTTCATCAAAGCGGGCTTTGAGCTCTACCAGAACAGTTACCTGAACACCCCGTTCGGCGGCGCGTATAAGCGCAGATACAATGGGAGAGTCGCCGCTGGTGCGGTAGAGGGTCATTTTTATTGCAATAGTGGCAGGATCGTCTGAAGCCTCTTCCACCATGCGGATAACAGGTGTGTAGGTTTCATAAGGATGATGCAGCAGCACATCCCGGTTTTTGAGGGTTTCCCATATATCATCATTCCTGGCCAGTTCCCTGGCGGGTTTCGGAACAGGTGAAGGCGTACGCAGATGATCAAATCCCGGAAGAAAAACCAAATGGAAAAAAGATTTAAGATTCAGCGGGCCTTTAAGATGGAAGTGGCCGGCCGGGGAAAGACTCAGCATTTCCCGCAGCCTGGAGGCGGTTTCCATATTGCCCTGTGTTTCCAGCCGGACAGGAAAACCGCTTTTCCGGTTCTCCAGAACTTCTTCCATGGCCGCAATAAAGTCTTCATCCCGTTCTTCATCCACATTCATGTCGGCGTCGCGGGTTACACGGAAAAGACACGCGCCCTGAATTTGCC
>PDRU01000226.1 GCA_002748225.1 Spirochaetales bacterium
CAGAAAAAAGCCTGAGAATAAATCAGTATCCCCGGGATAAATCTACTTCATTCCGGGGATTTCCGTCTTCCAGATACTCCCGGACAGCCGCACATGCCTGCTCTATATTGGCATTAACAGCCTGCTCAACAAACCCGGCAATGTGGGGAGAAGCCAGCACATTCGGGAGTGTATGAATAGAATACGCCGAGGGCGGGCCTTCTGTTTCTCCGGACGGCGGATACTTCCACCAGGCATCCAGAACCGCTGCTGCAGGACTTCCTTCAAGCAGCCCCTCATACAGGGCCTTTTCATCAATAATATTCCCCCGCCCCACATTCACCAGCACTTTTCCTTTCATACGCTTTAACAGAGAACTGTCAAACAGTCCCCGGGTTTCCGGTGTGGAAGGCAAAACAATAACAACAATATCACCCTCATCTACCGCTTCGGTCAGGCTGGCAGTCATACTGTCATATTCTTCCGGGAGAACAGCGGGGATCGAACGCCGGCAGCCTGTAACCCGCATACCAAAAGGCCTCAGAAACCGGGCAATCCACCCGCCGATTGCACCGGCACCAATTATGGAAACCGTTTTACCGTGAAGAGACTGCCAGGAGTCGTCCAGTCCCTTTCCCACCCAGAAACCGTGCCATTTATTTTCACTGGCCAGATTATTATGAAAAGGCGCAATTCGGCCGAAATACCCCAGAATAAGGGCTGCCGTATGTTCGGCAACATACCGGGCATTTCCATGGGTATTGGCCAGACGGACGCCCCTCTGCTTTAGCTGGGCCAGCGGCAAATGGTCCACTCCGGTAATAGACACAAGCAGCATCTTCAGCGAACGTGCCTGCTGCAGCTGCTCCTCACTAAAACTTGTACACAAAACAACCTCGGCAGAAGCCAGGTGTTCCTCGGCCTGTTCCTTTCCCCAGATAATTTCATGAGCAGGAAAATCAGCAGCCAGACGGGAAAGAGCGTTCTTCCATGCCGCATTAACCGGCTGATAAACAACAATCTTCATGCAAAAATGATACTCCACCCCGGCCGGAGGGGCCAGAGGCAAAAACGGCGGTACAAATATCTCAGGAAAATTAAAATAAGCAGCCATGTCTCTTCTCTGTTCCAAGGTCTAAATCATTTATAAAACTGACCAGCTGTTATTGAAGACAGGAGACCCAATATGAGTATCTGGAATATTTTTACCCTCATCGGCGGACTTGCCATGTTTTTAAATGGAATGATCATGATGAACAAAAATCTGACATCCATTGCCGGTGAGAAAATGAAATCTGTCATGCTTACCCTCACCAGGGGCAAAGGCAGAGGATACTTAACCGGGCTCGGCATAACAATGCTCAACCAGTCTTCTTCTGCAACAACAGTTCTTGAGGCCGCTCTGGTAGGAGCCGGTCTTATGACATTTCAGCAGTCAGTGGCTGTAACCCTGGGCGCAGAGCTCGGCTCCACATTTCTTCCACAGCTTGTCGCATTTCCTTCCATTACAAAATTTTCCAGCATAATAATTGCTATCGGATTTTTTGCGTCCATTTCCACAAAAACCAAAAAGCAAAAATATACAGCCCTGACAATTTTGGGGTTTGGTCTTTTATTTTTAGGCATGGACATGATGTCGGAATCGCTGAAACCTCTCAGATCGTATCAGCCTTTTCTGGATCTTATGATGAAAGTGGAAGCTCCTGTTCCTGGTATCATAATAGGTATTCTCTTTACAATGATCATTCAGTCTTCAGGGGCAACAACAGGGCTTACAGGCTGTTCCCATAAACCTGGGAGCAGCAGTAGGTACGTGTATTACGGCTGTACTGGGAAGCCTTGCCCTGAACTGGGAAGCCAAACGATCAGCCTATATTCATATAGTTTTTCAGGTTATAGGGGTTGTATGGGTATTTATTCTTCTTAGCATCCCGTATCAGGGCGAACGGCTGTATATCTGGCTTGTCAAATTCTTTTGTATTAAAGTACTTGGCACGGACAGTCTTGCCAGACAAATTGCAATGGCTTTTACCTTTATGCCTGTAATAAATCATATTATAATTTTCCCGTTTCTAAACAGTATTGTCGGCTTATTTGAAAAACTATGCCCTCCAAGGAAATCTGAAAAACCCTTTGGCGCAAAATACATTAACGACAACCTTATTAAGGAAAGTACAAGAATTTCCCTGGAAATGGCAAAGAAGGAAATTTTACGTGTTGCC
>PDRU01000232.1 GCA_002748225.1 Spirochaetales bacterium
GCGGTTACTTCCTGGGAAGATCTGCCGGAAGATATACTGGCCACATATGAAAAACTGGGACTGCCGGAGGCTGAAAAAAACTTTCTGGCGGGAGTTGGCGCCCAGTACGACTCCGAAGTGGTGTATCATTCCATTAAGGAAAGCCTGGAAAAACAGGGTGTCATTTTTCTGAGTCCTGAAGAGGGGCTGGCAAAGCATCCGGATATATTCCGCAAGTATTTTGGAACCGTTATTTCATATGACGATAACAAATTTTCCGCGCTGAATACGGCTGTGTGGTCGGGCGGAAGTTTTATCTATGTGCCTCCCGGTGTTAACGTTGATATTCCCCTGCAGGCGTATTTCCGTATTAATTCAGAGAATTTCGGTCAGTTTGAACGGACTCTTATCATTGCGGATGAAGGCAGTTTTGTTCATTACATAGAAGGCTGTACGGCTCCCATATACACAACCGATTCGCTGCACAGTGCTGTAGTGGAAATTATTGCGGAGAAGGGCGCGCGTGTGCGGTATTCTACCATTCAGAACTGGTCAGGCGACGTGTATAACCTGGTAACCAAGCGGGCTGTTGCCAAAGAGAATGCCACGGTGGAATGGGTGGACGGCAACATCGGTTCCAAGAGGACCATGAAATACCCGGCTGTTTATCTGGCAGGTGAGGGCGCGCACGGGGAAGTTCTTTCCATAGCTTTTGCCGGAAAAGAACAGGAACAGGATACCGGCGGTAAAATGGTGCATGCCGCGTCCAATACCACCAGCGTTATTACTTCCAAGTCCATTAGTAAGGATGGCGGTGTTTCCACGTACCGGGGGCTGATAAAAGTGAAAGACGGGCTGAAAAATATTAAGAGCCATGTGGTCTGCGATGCCCTCATTCTGGATGAAAGCTCTGTAAGTAAAACAGTTCCGTATATGGAAATTGAATCGGAAGATGTTTCCATGGAGCATGAGGCCCGTGTAAGCCGCATCAGTGAGGAACAGCTGTTTTACCTTATGGCCCGGGGGCTCTCGGAAGAGGAAGCTTCCATGATGATTGTCAATGGTTTTCTGGATCCGCTGGTTAAGCAGCTGCCCATGGAATACGCGGTGGAGCTGAACCGTCTGATTGA
>PDRU01000235.1 GCA_002748225.1 Spirochaetales bacterium
TGGCTGAACATGATGTACCCCCGGCTGCTCCTGGCCCAGAGCCTCCTGCGCGAGGACGGGGTGATATTCATCTCCATCGACGACCACGAGGTGGCCAACTTGCGGAAGATGTGCGATGAGGTGTTTGGGGAGGGGAATTTTGTGGCGCAGTTGGTGTGGTCAGCTGGTCGTAAGAATGATTCGAAGCATGTTTCTCTTTCTCATGAATATGTAGTCTGCTACTTTAGGAATTCACTTCAGATAAAGGAAAGGTCAATAGTGTGGAGAGAAAAAAAAGAGGGGTTAGCTGATATATATGAGAAATATGAACAGCTAAAAAAGGAGTTTAAAGAGGATATAGAGGCTATTGAATTGGGTATGAAGAGGTGGTTCAAGTCCTTACAGGATGGAAATCCTGCCAAGAATCATAGGCATTATTCTAGGGTTGATTCTAGAGGACTTTTTTTTGCTGATAATATATCCTGGCCAGGTGGAGGTGGGCCTAAGTATGAAGTACTGCATCCAGTGACAGGGAAGCCTGTAAAAGTTCCATCACGTGGATGGATAACGGACCAGAAGACTATGATGCAGTGGATAGCTGAAGACCGAGTTTTCTTTGGTCCGGATGAGAATCGAGTTCCAACTATAAAAGCGTATTTAACTGATAGGGAGAGTTCTGTCCCCTATAGTGTGTTATATAAAGATGGGCGAGCGGCCTCAAAACGTTTAGCGACCTTAATGGGTGATAAGGTTTTTGAAAACCCAAAGGATGAACAGGTAATTCAGCGGTTGTTAGAGTGGAATCAGCTCAGTGAGGGAGATATCGTATTAGATTTCTTTTCTGGGTCTGCGAGTGTTGCGCATGCTTGTATGCTGTCAAATGTAGCACGGGAGGATATGGGTATCAGGTTTGTGATGGTACAAATCCAAGAACCTATAACTACGAAAGGGAAAACAGGAAGCCAGTTGAAAGTTGCAGAGAATGCTCTAAAACTCTGTAATACTCTAGGTGTTTCGGCCACCATCTGCGAGATAGGCAAGGAGCGCATTCGCCGCGCCGGGGCGAAGCTGCGGGAAGAATATCCTGAGGCGGAGGTCGATACGGGCTTCCGCGTCCT
>PDRU01000053.1 GCA_002748225.1 Spirochaetales bacterium
GCCTATTCCGCCCCAATACCCTCTTCTTTAAGAAAATCAGCGTAAGTACGAATGGGAATTGCGGCCTCCCGGGCTTTTTTCAGTTTGGTGGAACTGCCGGCAGGATTATCGCATACAAGCAGAACTGTTTCCCGGGTAACCGTCCCGGCCACACTCCAGCCCCGTTTTTCCAGCATTCCGGTCAGCTCTTTACGCCCCATGGGTGCTTTCCCGGTCAGACAGACCGTCCCCCGGGATTCTTTCAGTGTCAGTTCTTCCTGTATGTCCACCACCTGAAGCAGTTCATCAAGGAATTCCATGTTGCCCTTCTCGGCCTTCCATTCAATAATTCTCTCACCGATAATATAAGACGGATCATTGAATGAACGGAAATCGTTCAATGAAGTAATTCCCAGGCGGGCCAGAGATTTTTTCTGCACCATGGGTATGCCCAGACGGGAAATGAGTTCCACGGCACTCATGGACTTTGCGGAAGCCGTCTGTTCCAGAAAATTACTGATTTTTTTCGCCCCAAAGCCCTCCATACCATCAAAATCTTTCTCTGTCAGCGTGTAGAGGTCGCGGACATTCCGCAGTTTCCCGGCATCATAAAGAGCCTCAAGTGTTTTCAAAGCCACCTGCTCCACGCCGGCCTGACGCACCCAGAACAGAATGGACTGCAGCACCCGGGAACGGCACAGGGCATTGGGACAGGCCAGATTCACACCATTTTCCACCACTCTGGTACCGCAGGAAGGGCAAAAATCCGGCCAGAGAGCCGCGTCAGTAAAATTATCAGGGCGATCTTTTCCGGCAGGGTTTTCCCGGACATAGGGAATAACATCGTTGGCTCTCTCTACAAGGATGGAATCTCCCCGCGCCAGCTTCAGACGGCGTATGTTTTCGGCGTTATGCAGACTGGCCCTTTCAAGTGTGGCTCCGCCGAGGTAGATCGGCTGAAACACGGCAACCGGAGTTAAATTGCCCTGCCGGCTTACCTGCCACACAACCTTTTCCAGCCGGGTTCTGAGCGACTGGGCAGGCGGCTTAAATGCCAAAGCGTAATGATGATGGTGATCCACCACCCAGCGCCTGTCAATTTCATTGTGCAGACTGTTGTTGTCAACCAGAATAATTAAACCGTCTGTTTCAAAGTTCCATTCATCCCGCAGCTGCTCTACATAGCGGGTGTAAATGCTGCCGATGTTCTGAAGCCAGATCTGCTGTGGAGTGTCTGTGCCGGCCAGACTGTTTGCCGGACTGTTTGCCGGACTGTTTGCCGGACTGTTTGCCGCTCTGTTTGCCGCTCTGTCTGCCGGGCTGTCTGCCGGACTGTCTGCCGGGCCGCCTGCCGGATTGCCTGCCGCTCTGTCTGCCGGGCTGCCGGCCGGGTTGTCTGCCGGGCTGTCTGCCGGGTTGTCTTCGGGGCTGCCGGACGGACTGCTTG
Organism: Spirochaetales bacterium; assembly: GCA_002748225.1. Lineage (GTDB taxonomy): Bacteria > Spirochaetota > Spirochaetia > DSM-2461 > DSM-2461 > UBA2779. The sequence continues at coordinate 1,427 of PDRU01000053.1, forward strand.
CCGGGTTGTCTGCCGCTCCGGCAGTAAAGGTCTCAAAGGTTGTAAAGCCCTGTTTCCTCAGGAGGGTTATTTTTCCGCTTTCCGATGCAAGCTCCGGAAAGCGGGCAAGATCTTCTGCGGGAGGTGTATTTCCTCCGGAAGACTCCGCGGACGGCCAGACTATCTGATAGGCCAGGAATTTTACATACCGCACATCCGCCCTGTCTTCTTTACGGTTTATAAGACCTACACAGTTGTTCCTTAACGGTTTGCCGCCGGTATCAAATTGAGTATTTTTGGGAAGATACAGCTCTCCGCGGATTTCCACGGGCTCTTCTGTAAAAGAGAGCTCCCGGGGAATATCTTCCATATAGGAAAGAATATGACTGACATCCTGACCAACCTCGCCGTCTCCCCGGGTGGCCGCATATTTAAGCTGCCCCTTCTGATAAAACAGGGACGCGGAAAGACCATCCACTTTTGGCTGAACTGTAATAACACTGCCCTCCGGCAGATTAAGCCGGAGAAGCCATTTTTCCACGTCTTCCAGTTTTTTAGCCTTCCCCATGGACAGCATGGGAACTCTGTGCCGGATTTTTTTCCCTTCACCGCCGAAACCCACGGAGGAAAAATAGGGATGCTCCGGCTCCAGACGGTGCAGCTCTTCTTCGAGGGAATCAAACTCGGCATCGCTTATTAAAGACTCCCCGGAACCGTAATAAGCAGCCCTCGCTTCTTTGAGGCGCCGGGCCAGTTTATCAGCGTTGTTCATCGGCGCAGCCTCTCAGTAAGGACCAAAACCGATACGTACGGCCAGAGCCAGAAACAAAAGCGACAAAACCGCCACAAGCGCCTGAGCCCTGATGCTCCAGCGTACCCATGTACCCCAGCCCACAGTTGTAAAGCTCAACCCGATAAGAAGCAGGGCATTGGTGGGATAAAGGATGTTGCTGAAACCGTCGCCCAGACTGAAGGCAAAAACAGCCGTCTGCCGGGTAAGGCCGGCCATTTCCGCCAGCGGAATAAGAATGGGCATCATCAGAAATGCTTTGGCCGAAGCGCTTGAAACAAAGAAGTTCATAAACAGGGTAACCCCGTACACCAGCAGCACTGCTGTATAGGGAGCCGAGCGGCTTATCATCTGGCCCGCGCGGAACAAAATAGTATCCATAACCTTTCCGGCAGTCATAATATGGGGCACCGACATGGCCATGGCTATCAGAACCAGGCCCGGAAGAATGTTCAGAACTCCCATGCCGAAAACTTTCCAAAGCCGCCGGCCCTTCAATCCGCCACGGTGTCCGGCTCCCAGACCCGCTGCCAGAAAAATTAAAGCCAGAAGCGGAAAGGACAAATCGGAAGCATCCGGCCATAGACCTGTCGCTGTTAAAACAGAAGCTCCCAGCATGAGAAGAACACCCAGGGCCATAAACAGACCAAACCAGGAAATGGCCCGGGTCATCTGGGGACGCAGGGCTGCTTCACGGCCTGCCAGCACTTTTTCACGGGAATACTGCTGCCGCAGCCCTGTATCGGCCTTGTAGCTGAGAGATTTTTCGGGATTCTTCTCAATTTTACGGGCGTATAAAAATGTAAAACCAAAGGCCACGGCATAAGTAACAAGCAGAAACAGAATACGCAGCCCCGAACCCGAGTTCAGGGGAAGTTCAGCCACTTTCTGGGGCACCTGTACGGTAAAGGGATTGGTAACCGCAGCGGCAAATCCGAATCCCATGGCCAGAAGACTCATACCCAGGCCCGTGAGGGAATCCCATCCCAGAGTAATGGCCAGAGGAACAATAAAAATAACAACCGGCAGCAGTCCCTCATACAGACCGACAAAGGACGAAAGCAGCATAATAACGGCCATAACCAGGGCCAGCAGCAGGTATTTCCTGTCCCAGAATTTTTCCACTGCCCGAACCAGAATAGACTCCATAACCCCCACTTTTTCTATAATGGTAAAAGAGCCCCCCACAAAAAAAAGAAAAGCCGCAATAACCGCCAAAGTAACAGCGTTCGGCCCCCAGAACACCTCCACGGGAGCCGTCAGCCAGCGCCAGAAGGGTAAATCCGATACCACCTGTCCTCTCTCAGCCGGATTCAGAAAACGGAAGGAACCATCCACCACTGTGGTCCGCCCGTCTTTAATAACACGTTGATACTCTCCCGGCGGCAGCACCCGGGTCAGGATGCCTGATATTATTATAAGAAAAAGTAAAATTCCCCCGGCCAGAAGAAAGGCCCGCAGACCTATCTTCACACTGCTTTTTGGCTGCATATCCGCTGTATTACTCATTTTTTCTCACGGCTTTCATCGGCCAGTACATCTTTGAGCAGACCTTCCAGGAAATTCACCATAGTACCCCATTCTTCCAGAGACACCGCTTCGTTAGGCGCATGAACCGTCTTCATGGAGTCCTTATCTATCCGCATGGGGATAAACCGGAAAATGGCATCACTTAAATTTCTGTACCAGCGGGAATCGGTGGTTGCGGTCATTAAGTACGGCGCAGAGAGAGCGCCCGGGAAACAGCGCTCCACCTGACGTTCCATGGCTTTCCACCAATGCCCCTCGGCTCCGCCGGAGGGAACCGGCTCAAAGGCCGAATTTTCCACAATTTCCACCGTAACGCCTTCATCGACAGCATCTTCAATGATGGACTGCACCCGCTTTACATTCCCGGCAATGGTTTCTCCCGGCAGAATACGCATATTAACCAAAGCCTCAACCTCGTCGGGCAGAACATTATCACGCTCCCCTCCCCGTATAACCGTCGGCGCCAGAGTGGTCCGAACCATGGGTGCCGTACCGGATGAGGCCGAAAGCATATTTTTGAGGATACCGCCGAAAAAGCGGTTATTCTTTAATATGAGTCCCTGCAGACCTCCGGAAACACTGCCCAGAGCCCGGAGCATTCCTCCCGGCACATGACCAATGCTGGCCGGCGCCGGAGTGTTTTCCAAAGCCAGGATGGCCGCGCTTAAGCGTCCCACAGCCGTATGACTGGGCGGAGCGGAAGCATGCCCCGGCATTCCCCGGGCCTTTATCCGCAGGGTCAGAAAGCCCTTTTCGGCAATTCCCAGTAAAGCAACCTCACGGGAAGTAAACGACGCAAGCTGATCCACAGCTACCGCTCCGCCCTCGTCCAGAATGAAGGCAAAACGCATACCCCGCTCGGCAAAGAGCTGTGCCATATGCCCCGCACCGCGTTTTCCGGTGGTTTCTTCATCGCCGCCGAAAGCCAGATAAAGACTTCTTCGGGGCTGATACCCCTCTGCCGCCAGACGGTTGGCCGCTTCCAGCCAGCCGGCCAGCATGCCCTTGTCATCCAGAGTACCCCGTCCGTGAAGGACACCGTTTTCTACCACTCCGTCAAAGGGCGGATGCTCCCATTTAGAAAAATCCCCCGGAGGCACTACATCAAAATGAGCCATGCCCATAACAGGCAGCAAATCCGGCTGACTTCCCTTCCAGTGGTACAGAATGGCCCGATCGCCGGGGAGTTCCCTCTCCATTACCCTGTGAAGGTCGGGGTATAATTCAGCAATACGTCCCGGAACCGCTTTAAAAACAGCTTCATCTTCATGTTCGGGTGAATCCGACGAGACAGTCGGCATACGTATAAGTTCAGCAAATCTTTCTACAGCATCCATAATACTCTCCCAAAAGGATGCTACAGCAAAAATACGTATTAATCCAGAAAAAGAACCGGGAAATCCAAAGAGCGGCGCTAACCGGGTTCTTCATCCCGCAGAATACGGTGAATAGTCAGATCACCGTCGCCCTCTTCAGGCACGGGCGATGGACGCAGAAGCCTCCATTCATCAGCCGCAGAAGATCGTCCGCCGGGAAACCAGGCAGCCACTACGGCCGGGTGAACATCCAGGGCAGGCTGGGGCTGATAATTTGACGGATCATATTCGCGGCGGGCAAGCATGCGCACAACGGGATAAAGAGTTTTTCCCCGCTCGGGCCTGCTGCTTTCACGTCCGGTTTTCCTGTCCCGGATAAACGCGGCCAGACTCCATTCCAGAGCTGTACGGCCGGCCATGTCCATACAGGCAGCATACTCTGAATCTGAATTGTCCAGAAGAAGACGCACGGCAGATTCATTTCCCAGCCAGGCGGCTGCCATGAGCAGTGTTATGCCTTCAGAATCCACTATATCCAG